>JALSQC010000305.1 GCA_026985625.1 Bacteroidales bacterium
ATTTAAAATTTTTCTTAAAATTTTTATAATCGCTACGTTCAAGAAATTCCAAAATACTAATAAAAAAAGGTGTTTTGCCATAAAAATCCTGAAAAACAACATATTTTTTAGATACTCTTAACATCTCGTCTAAAATTTTATTGCGTATATTTTGTTTTACACCGTGTAAAACAAGCGACGCGGTTGCAATATCAAAAGAGTTATCGGCAAATTGATGTAAATTTTCGGCATCGCCATAAATAAAATTTATTTTTGTATTGTTTTTTTTACATTGTTTTAGCATATTATTGGAGAAATCTATTCCTGTAAGATTTTCTGCTCCCATATCATAAAATTTTTTTATCCAAGCACCTGTTCCTGTTCCTATGTCAAGAACAGATTTACCTTTTATATTAATCTCATTATTTAATTTTTTTATTCCGTAGTCAAAAGAATTATTTAAATATTTATCTACTTTTTTGTATAAAGGAGCAATTAGGTTAAAAATAAATTTTGCTCTTAGTTCTTCGTCTTTCGAAAAATAATGTAATATCGACATATCGTTTTAATAATTATTTTGCAAAAGTAATGTATTTGATATTAAAACTTTATTTAAGCACTAATTTTATACTGTTTAGATTTATAAATACACATTATTGTTTTATAGTAATATCTTTATTTTTAGACAATTAACATATTTGTTATTATATGATAAATATCATTTTTAATTAATTATATGATGTATATATTTATCATTATAAATATTTAGAATAAAAGTATTAAAAATTAAAAATTAAAAAAATGAAAACATTATCTATTATCAGTTTGTTAATTTTTTTAACATTCTCGGGATTTTCCCAAAAAATACCTGCTTATTATAGCGTTGGAACAAAGTCAGGTACAATAAAATCGGTAAAAGACGATATTAAAACAAAATTAAAGGCGGGTGGGTTTAAAATTCTCGGAGGATATTATCCCGAGGGTAGAACAAATAATTATGTGTTAGTTTATACTAACTCAAAAATACAAGTAATAGGGTATAGTTTAAAAAATTATGCAATTTTTGCATCGGCATTAAGAGTTGCTCTAATCAAAAACAGCAATGGCGTTGAAATTACATTTTTAAACCCCGAATATTTTTTTAGAGGTTATTATATGAGTTCATACAATGTTATAAAATCAAAATTATCACCAATAGAAACAAAAGTTAAAAATATTTTTAAGTCTTATGGCGAGTTAAAACCTTTTGGAGGAAGTGTATCGGCAGGTAATTTAAAAAAATATCATTATATGGTTGGTATGCCGTATTATAACGAACCTGTCTTATTAAAGGAATTTGACAGTTTTGATAAAGCCGTATCTACAATAAAAACTAATTTAGCTGCAAAAAAAGGTGGTTGCCGTTTGGTTTATAAACTTATTTATACTAAAAGTAAAAAAGCAGTTTTTGGGGTTGGTTTATTAGATAAATCAAAAGGCGAATCTCATTTTTTACCAATTATAGGACGTAAAAATATTGCAGCGTTACCTTACGAGATTGCCGTTATAGGAAATAAAGCTTATATTTTACACGGACGTTTTAGATTTGCATTTTATTGGCCTAATTTAACAATGGGAACTTTTACAAAAATAATGAGTACTCCCGGCGATGTCGAGGATATGATGAAAGGTCTTACTAAATAATAAAAAGTTTGTTGTAATAATAAAAAAGATGTTTTGATAAATTTCAAAACATCTTTTTTTTATGCTGATTTAAAAAAACTATTTTACAACTTGTTTTACTAAGTCGGCAGCTTCTTGTAGTGTTATTGCCGAATGCACTTTAAGTCCCGAATTATCTATTAATTCCTTACCTTCTTTTGCATTTGTTCCTTGTAAACGCACAATAATAGGAATATTTATATCGCCAATATTTTTATAAGCATCTACAACTCCTTGTGCAACACGGTCGCAACGAACAATTCCTCCGAAAATATTAAGCAATATGGCTTTAACGTTTGGTTCTTCCATAATAATTCTAAATCCGGCTTCTACGGTTTCGGCT
>JALSQC010000306.1 GCA_026985625.1 Bacteroidales bacterium
CACAATCGGTTGATACAAAAATTTGTAAAGTATCGCGTGTATATACTGCTTTTTGTTGATACGATAACGAGAATTTAAGTGTTAACTCTCCCGTATCGGGAACGATAATTAATGGAGATATTAAATTATCTTTTTGTCCCGAGAACGGATTATAATGATAAAATTTCATTGTTGCCGATATATTGCTACTATCTAATCCTTTTGTAGAGTCGGCAGACCATGGAACGTCAAAATCGGGATTTTCTACTATCCAATTTGAGTTTGAAAGACGAGTATTACAATTCTCAAATCCTTCGAAATACGGAAGCGAAAATGTTTTAAATCGTTTAATTTCTTGAAATTTATTATTGTTATATGTATCGAATTCTGCAGAGTCTATTTGTATTTTAAAATTTATAGTATTATATCCGCTGTTTATTACTAAATTATTTACTAAAATAGTATCTGTTTCGCCTGAGAGTATAATATTTGTAAAGGTTTGTGAGTTTTGTTGTCCGTTTACATTGTAATTTAATATAAATCCGTTTATTAAACTGTCGCCATTATTTGATATTATTATTTGTTCCGATATTATTGTATCACAATAAGAATTATTTAGATTAATAATTTTATTAATTGCTATATCGTAATCGGTTTTTGGAGGAACAGGTGTATGTGTTGCCGATAAATATAAAAAAGCATCGTAAACGTCAATTATTCCTTTGCCGTAAGTATTATCTTCGCCAACATCGCCTAAATCGTGAGCAGTGTTATACAACGCAAGTTTAATTTCTTCGCCTGTAAGATACGGAAAAGCTTCTTTTAACAACAAGAAAGCACCAACAACGTGAGGCCCCGACATTGAAGTTCCCGAAAGATACTCAAAGCCGTCGGTTCCATAGCACGAACGCACATTTACACCGGGAGCAACAACCTCGGGTTTAATTGCTAACGAAAAAGCTGTATCGCATATTGTTGGTCCTCGGCTCGAAAAATCAGCTATAGTATATGCCGGAATATTTCCATCGACAGCACCAACAGTAAAAGTATTTACCAAACTTTTTGCAATCATAGCCGGTTCGCTTACTGTTCCGGGTGAAGGTCCATCGTTTCCTGCCGAAAATATTACTCCGCAACCTGCAACTTCTAATGCATCAAGAATTAGACTCTCGGGCGACGTGCACTGCGAAACATCAATAGGGTCTATATATCCCCACGAGTTATTTATTGCATCGGGAATGTCGTTAACTGTTGATGTGTCGCCATCGGGATTTAAAGCCCACTGAAAACTCTTCATTATATCCGACAAGGGACGAACTTCGTTTAAATTGCTTACGATTGGGTCGGCTGCAATCCATTTTGCGTTAAAAGCAATTCCTATTGTGTCGTGTGTAGATTCTACCAATCCCATTATCGTCCCCATTGTATGTGTTCCGTGTGTATGACTTGATATATCAAAAGGTGTAGGATAGTTATAGCCAAACCAACATTGCGATAATGGTAAATAATTACCTAAAAAGTTTTTGCTTATTGCCGGATGTTTATACATAACTCCGGTATCTATTCCCATTCCTATTCGGTTTCGTCCTGTATAACCTAAGGCCCACATTTTACGCGAGTTTATTGCAATTACTCCGGGTTCGGCTCCGTCTTGCATTTTTTTTTCGTTATATTTTTCGACTTTTGTTTCGGGTTCTTTATATTTTTTTTCGTTTAATTTAATATAATCTATATCATTAATTAAAGATATTTTTTTTATAAATTCTTTGTCGGCGGTAAGTTCAATTGCATTTAAAATCCAAAACGATGTAAAACTTGCATCTTTTTGATTATTTATAATTGATATTATTTTTTTTTGTGTTTTCTCGGCTTTAGACATTAATAATTTTATAAGTGTTTTTTGACGTTTTTGTATTGCAACATTGTTTTTATTAAAAACATAATGTAAAGAGTCTAAATTTACTTGATTTTTTAATATTAATAAAACGCTTATTTTTTTATTATCGGCATTCAATATTTGCATTAAATTTT
>JALSQC010000307.1 GCA_026985625.1 Bacteroidales bacterium
TTTTTATAATTTTTATACGATATACTTATTATTTTTCGAATTTTATTTGCATTCTCGAGTAAAATTAGATTATTGTTTTTATAATATATAAAATTTTTGCCATATAAGTTTTTAAACTTATACATTGTTAACGAATCGTTCTTAAACTCGGTTGTTTTATTACTGCTTATATTGCTTAAAAGCATAAGCGAAAAATCTTTTTTTAACGTTTTTATTAATATTTTTTTATTAATTACAGGTAAAATATATTTTACGGTAAAATTATTTTTATTTAACTCAAAATCAAATATTTTTTTACCTATCTCGGATATAAATACTATTCGATAGTCGGCAACCGAAGTTTGTTTTATAAAAAGTAATCCGGTATAATATTTTTTATAAAAATAAATTTTTGACTTAAACAGAATTTTATTAAAACTACTATCAAAAGGCGATGTTAATTTATTCTTTTGTATTGTGTTATTTGTAATTTTTTTATACGAACTACATGAAAAAATAAATATCAAATTATTTAATAATAAAATTACTATCAGGAATTTTTTCATTTACCTTTTTATTTATAAAAACAATACTTGTATAATCGGTAGCAGACTCATACATTACAAAACGATTTACCATATAATTAGATTTGTAAAAATATACTTCTATTTTTGATAAATAATCAAGTATTTGTTTTTCTTTAGGAACTAAAACAACCATATAAAACTTATTATTTTGATAAAGACTAACCGAAAAATCAGGATTCTTTAAAATATTTCCTTTTACAGTTGAAACAATTAAATTATTTATTTTTTTAAAAAGTTCACTACTTTTTGCATCGTAATGATGCTCTTTCTCATCGTCTTTAATAGTAATTTTTTCTCCGTTTATAATTATTAAATAATTATATGGTTTTGTATATTCCCAACGAATTTTATTTTCTTTTTTATAGAAAAATTTACCTCTACTTGTAATTTTTTCTTCTAAAAACTGCATATTTTTTTCTTGTATAAAATCAGATTTTATTGTATTTGTTGTTTTAGCAACTTCCTCTATTTTATTTTGTATTTTTATTGTATTTTTAACAGGTTTAAAGTCTTTTGTTTGACTTTTTAACAATACCGACGACGATAATACAATTAATAATATAAAAAATATTTTCATGTGTATATAATTTTATTTTGGCTCAAAGTTAATAATTATTATTGTTATTTTTTTTACAAGTTTATATTTTTTTAGATACAAGCTTTTTTAATAATTAAAATTTTGATTTTAATATATTTTTTATTAAACTTACAAGATAATAAATCAAATGAATAACAATTAAATATACAGTAAAATGAATTTTGAATTATCAGAAGATCAAAAATTAATTAAAAGTTCGGTAAGAGATTTTGCCGAAAGAGAAATTAAACCATTAGCAGCCGAATTAGATGAGAAACAACAGTTCTCTATTGATTTAACAAAAAAAATGGGAGAAATGGGACTGTTTGGCATGTATTTGCCGGAACAATACGGAGGTCAAGGTTTAGATACCTTATCGTATATTATTGCAGTTGAGGAAATTGCACGTATCGACAGTTCTCAAGCTGCCACATTAGCCGCTCACAATTCGTTAGGAATAGGACCTTTATATTATTACGGAACAGAGGAGCAAAAAATGGAATATTTACCAAAATTATGCACCGGTAATAACCTTTGGGCATTTGGCTTAACCGAACCTGATGCAGGCTCCGATTCAAGAGGAACAAAAACAAAAGCAAAACTCGAAAATGGAGAATGGAGAATAAACGGATCAAAAATATTTATTACTAACGGAGCGTCGGAGTTATCGATGGGAGCAACCGTTCAAGCTGTAACTAATATTGACGAAAAAGGACGAAAAGAATTTACAACCATAATAGTAGAAAAAGGGACAAAAGGATTTAAAACAGTTCCCATGCACAATAAAATGATGTGGAGAGCATCTGACACTGCCGAATTATATTTTGACGATTGTAAAGTTCCCGAAAAAAACTTGCTTGGAAAAATAGGCGAAGGCTCGCATATAATGTTAAGCACATTAGATAACGGAAGATTATCTATTGCAGCAATGGGATTAGGATTAGCTCAAGGTGCTTTTGAATTAGCATTACAATATTCGCAAGAACGCAAACAATTTGGCAGAACAATATACAGTTTCCAAAATACCGGATTTAAATTAGCAGATATGGCTACAAAAATAGAATTAGCCCGAAATTTATTATACAAAGCGTGTTGGCTGAAAGATAACCATAAACCATTTGCAAAAGAAGCAGCAATGTCTAAATTATATTGTTCCGAGATAGCAAAACAAGTTGCCGATGATGCTGTTCAAATACATGGAGGATACGGACTGATGAAAGATTACGATATAGAACGATTTTATAGAGACCAACGCTTATTACAAATAGGTGAAGGAACATCTGAAATACAAAGATTGGTAATATCAAGATATATTGTGCAGAAATAATAAAATTTATTAATATTTATTTTAAAAATATTTAATAAAATTTTGATTAAAACAAATCAAAATTATAAATTTGCAACCATTTTATTAATTTAACTTTAAAAAAAATGATAATTATACCCGTAAAAGAAGGCGAAAACATCGAAAGAGCTTTAAAACGATTTAAAAGAAAATTCGAAAAAACCGGGATTATGAAAGAACTCAGAACCCGTAAAGCTTATAAAAAACCATCGATTTTAAAAAGAGAACAGCTTATTAAAGCCAGATATGTCCAAAAATTAAGACAACAAGAAATTTAAAAAACAACTTTTTTCTTTTAACAAAATTTATTAAATTGTATTTCTTTTTTGCGTAACTTTTGATTAATTTTAACGTAAAAAAGAAATACAATTTTTAATATGGGATATTTAAATAATTTCTTACATTTTTTAGAATTTGAAAAAAGGTATTCGAAAAATACCATAATATCATATAAAACCGATTTATTGCAATTTTATAATTTCTTTAAAATAACAAATCAAAACGAATTAAATTATATTAAAAATCTTAATCATAAAGATATAAAAGACTGGATATATAATTTGTCGGATAATAATTTATCAAATAAATCAATAAATCGAAAAATATCAACACTTAAAAAATTTTATAAATTTTTATTACGCGAAAATATTATAAACAAAAATCCACTAACAAAAATACTATCGCCAAAACAATCAAAAAAACTTACTAAGTTTGTTAATCAAGAACAAATAAATATACTTTTAGACGATACAATATTTGACAAGTCAAAAAATAAATTAACCGATAAATTAATAATATCATTGCTATACGGAACGGGTATGCGATTATCGGAGTTAATAAATTTAAAAATTGACGATGTGTATTTTGCCGAAAAAAAATTAAAAGTTTTAGGCAAAAGAAATAAAGAAAGATTTATTCCGTTGCACAATAAACTATTAAACGATTTAAAAGATTATTTTTCTTACAGAAAAACTTTAAATCCCGATAATAATTTTATATTAATTAGTTTAAAAGGCAAAAAATTATATCCTAAATATGTTTACCGTGTAGTAAATAAATATCTTACATTAGTAACAACTATAGACAAAAAAAGTCCACATATATTAAGACATACTTTTGCAACACATATATTAAATAATGGTGCAGAGTTAAATGCAGTAAAAGAACTTTTAGGACACTCGAATTTATCGGCAACACAAATATATACACACAATACATTCGAAAAAATTAAAACTATATATAAACAAGCTCATCCGAGAAATTAAAAAAAAGGAGGAAAAATGAACATTAAAATTAAATCAATCCATTTTGATGCTGACAAAAAATTAGAAACATTTATCGAAAACAAAGTTTCTAAATTAGAAAAGTATTATGATGGTATTCACAGTGCAGAGGTTTATCTAAGATTAGACAAAAACAACGAAATTGGTAATAAAATTACCGAGATTAAATTAGATATTCCCGGAGTAGATGTTTTTGCTAAAAAGCAAAGCAAATCGTTTGAAGAAGCAACAGCTGAAGTTGTTGACGCATTAAAAAAACAATTATTACGAGATAAAGCTCGATACCGAAACAATTAATTTAATACAAAAAATACTTAAAAAAAAGGGTAACTATAGTTACCCTTTTTATTTTATAATATTATTGTGTTCTTGTCATATCGTCGGGAACAACAATAATGTAATCTGCACGTTGTAATTCCGAGTCGTTAACTTTTAAATCATCGCTATTGCTAAGAGCTGTTGTTATATTTACTATTTTAAGATTTTTGTTTAATTTTTGCAAATACCAAACTGTTCCTTGTTTATAATCGGAATGATACGATCCGTTATAATGAATTATTTTTTTATTTTTTGATAAATTATTATTTATAAAATATGCCATTGTAGCATCTTTTATTGCCTGCGATTTTGGTAAGTTTTTCATACCCTTGCTCATTCCCGAGTGCATTCCAGACATTTGTAACATATCTTTATAACATTTTAGTTCGGGGTCGTATTTTATAGGCAAAGGGGCTATATACTCTTTGGCTAGTTTTGATAAATCGTTAAGAGCCTCGAATCCTTTTTTATATACAATTGATGCATAACGTCGCGGAATATTTGCTGCTACAAATTTTAAATTATGTTTTTTTGCAAACATTAATAAAGGTTTATAATCTGTTCTATAGTTTGGCCAAAGCCTGGCATCTTCCTCTAGTTTCTTTACAGGATAAAATCCTTTTAAGAACTCATCAATAACCAGCTGGTTATCGGCCTCGAACATCTCGGCACTAAGAACAAGATTATCTTTGTGAATTTTATATAAACTTTTAGTAAGTTCTAACTCTAACCAGTGCGAAATAGGGTTATCGTGATATTCGCCAAAAAAGACAACATCGGCTTTTGATATTGCATCAAGCATTTGTTTATAGGTAACTTCTTTTCCTGTATTATCAATAATTTTGTAAGCCGGTTTATCTATTGAAAAGCTATAAACCGAAATCATTATCAATAATAATAATAAGATATTTTTTTTCATTTTTTTTATTTTTTTAATTTATATTTAATGTAATATTTTATATATCAATTCTTTTAATAGTTCTCCGGCGTTTGTATTTAAATTATCTACACCTTTTGCTTTTAAATCGTATATACGAAAATACGATATTATTTTAAATAGTTTATTTATATTGTAATTATTTGCAGCTACTTTGTAATCGCTTATAAAATAAGGATTTATTTTTAAAACTGCAGCCACATTTCTTGGCGATTTATCTTTAATAAAATGGTAGTTAAGCACTTTTACAAAATAAGAATGCAACAAGCTTATTATCATTGTAATATTGTGGTCTTTTTGGTTATCTGCAAAATAATTAATTATTCTGTTAGATTTAAGAATATTTTTTTTACCCAATGCTTTTTGCAGTTCAAAAACATTATAATCTTTACTTATACCTATATTTTTTTCGATTAATTCTCGGGTGATTATATTTTTATCTTTTGGTAAAGTAAGTATTAATTTGTCTATTTCGTTTGATATTTTGCTTAGCTGAACTCCCAGATATTCTGCCAATAAAATACTTGCCGATGGTTCTATTTTAACATTTTTATTTTTAATATATGAGTCTATCCAAGCAGGAATTTCGTTTTCGTATTTTTTTTTAAATTCAACAATTACTCCTGTTTCTTTTAAAACTTTATAAAGTTTTTTGCGTTTATCTAAGGTTTTATATTTATAATTAATTACAAGGATTGTTGATTTTAAAGGTTTTTCGGCATAGTGAACAAGGTCTTCGATTTTTTTTAGATTTTGGGCTTCTTTTACAACAATTACTTGATTATTTGCCATCATCGGAAAGCGGCTTGCCGCATGTATAATATTAGTTACGTCGGAATCTTTTCCGTAAATAATTGTTTGATTAAAAGCTTTTTCGGCGTCGGTTAATACATTATTAATTATATAGTCGGTTATTAAATCGATATAATAAGTTTCTTCGCCCATTAAAAAATAAATGGGCTTGTATATTTTGTTTTTAAGATTATGTAATATATCTGTATATGACATTAATCGTATTTTAAATGTTTTACCGATTCGCCTTTATTTATTATTTCTTTTAGCGAGTCTATACCTATTTTCAGATGTGAGTTTACAAAATTTTCGGTTACTGTTTTATCGCTTTTATCGGTTTTTATTCCTGTTGATATCATTGGTTGGTCTGATACAAGTAATAATGCTCCTGTAGGAATTTCGTTTGCAAATCCAACAATAAACATTGTTGCTGTTTCCATATCAATAGCCATAGCTCTTGTTTTTTGCAAGTATTTTTTAAATCGCTCGTCGTATTCCCATACTCTTTTATTTGTAGTAAAAACTGTTCCTGTCCAATAATCTCGTTTATGGCTAACTACTGTTGACGATACTGCACGTTGCAAGTTAAAAGCAGGTAGAGCCGGCACTTCGGGAGGTAAGTAATCGTTTGATGTTCCCTCGCTACGAATTGCAGCAATCGGAAGTATTAAATCGCCTAATTTGTTTTTCTTTTTTAGTCCTCCGCATTTTCCGAGAAATAAAACTGCTTTTGGCGATATTGCACTTAATAAATCCATAATTGTAGCTGCATTTGCACTACCCATACCGAAGTTTATTATTGTTATTCTGTCTTTTGTTGCACATGGCATAGGGTGATCGGCTCCTATTACAGGAACATTATTTTCTTTGGCAAATATATCTACGTATTTTTGAAAGTTTGTAAGCAATATATAGTCGCCAAATTCATCTAATTTTTGCCCTGTATATCGTGGCAACCAGTTTCTTACTATATCGTTTTTTGTTTTCAATTTTGTTTGTTTTATTATAAACCTCCAAGATGTATAATCCTGAAGGTTAGTTGTTTATAATTATTTTTAGTTTAAAATAAAGTCTACATTTCTTTTATTGTTGCTTGTGCTGCTGCCAATCTTGCAATTGGCACACGATATGGTGAGCATGATACGTAATCTAATCCTGTGCGATGGCAAAATTCTACAGAGCTTGGCTCGCCTCCGTGTTCGCCACAAATTCCCAATTTTATATTTGGTCGGGTTTTTCGTCCTTTTTCAACAGCCATTTTAACTAATTGTCCTACGCCTTCTTGGTCTAATATCTCGAACGGGTCGTTTTTTAGTATTCCTTTTTTGATGTAAATAGGTAAAAATTTTCCGGCATCGTCTCTAGAATATCCAAATGTCATTTGTGTGAGGTCGTTTGTTCCGAAAGAGAAAAATTCTGCAGACTCTGCAATTTTGTCGGCTGTAAGTGCTGCACGTGGAATTTCTATCATTGTTCCAACTAAATAATCTATTGTTTCGGCTGTTTCTTCAAAAACTTTTTTTATAGTATCTCTAACTATTTGTTCTTGCATTTTCATCTCGGCTAGTGTTCCTGTTAAAGGAATCATAATCTCGGGTTTTGCATTAATTCCTCGTTTTTTTAGAGCAATAGCTGCACCGATAATTGCTCGTGTTTGCATAATTGTAATTTCGGGGTATGTATTTCCTAAACGACAACCTCTATGTCCTAACATTGGATTAAATTCCGATAATTCTTCGACTTTTTGTTTAATAACCGATACATCTACACCCATAACATCGGCCATTTCTTGTTGTCCTTTTGTATCGTGTGGCACAAACTCGTGTAAAGGTGGATCTAATAATCTAACTGTTACTGGCAGGTCGTGCATTGCTTCGAATATACCCTCGAAATCTTTTTGTTGAATTGGTAATAATTTCTCTAATGCTGATTCGCGTCCTTTAATATCTTCGGCGAGAATCATTTCTCGCATTGCAATAATTTTTTCGCCTTCGAAAAACATATGTTCCGTACGGCAAAGTCCTATACCTTTTGCTCCAAAATCGCGAGCAACTTGGCTATCGTGTGGGGTATCGGCATTTGTTCGCACATACATACGCGAGTATTTATCGGCAAGGTTCATTAATTTAGCAAAGTTTCCGCTTAGTTCGGGGTCTATTGTTTTTAGTTTTCCGTTATATAGTTCGCCGGTTGTTCCGTTTAACGATACCCAATCGCCTTCTTTAAGGGTTGTATTTCCTACGGTTAATGTTCGGTTTTTATAATCTATTTTTAATTCGCCTGCACCTGATACGCAACATTTTCCCATTCCTCTGGCAACGACGGCGGCATGTGATGTCATTCCTCCGCGGGCTGTTAGTATTCCATTGGCAACGTTCATTCCTTCAAGGTCTTCGGGTGATGTTTCGATACGTGCTAATATTGAGTTTTTGTATTTGTCGGCTTCGTCGGCAAAGAAAACAAGTTGTCCGGTAGCTGCTCCGGGTGATGCAGGTAGTCCTTTTGTAAGAACTTCGGCTGTTGCTATTGCTTTTTTATCGAATACAGGGTGTAATAATTCGTCGAGTTTATTTGGTTCTACTCGCATTACTGCTTCTTTTTCGGATATTCGTCCTTGTTCCATCATTTCTATTGCCATACGGACCATTGCTGCTCCGGTTCGTTTTCCTGTTCGTGTTTGTAGTAGCCATAGTTTACCGTCTTGAATTGTAAATTCGAGGTCTTGCATGTCATTGTAATGGTCTTCTAATTTTTGTTGTATTTGGTTTAGTTCGTTGTAAACATCGGGCATAACTTCTTCTAACGATGGATATTTTAATGCTCGTTCT
>JALSQC010000308.1 GCA_026985625.1 Bacteroidales bacterium
GTGTAGTTTTAAGCACTATTGGAGTTTTTGGAGGAATAGCAACTTTTAATATGGATATTATTATTGTTATGACAGGTGTTGGAATTGTATCGCTTGCCGGTGTTGTTGTTAACAACGCAATTGTTCTTATAGATTATATCGACCTGCTAAAAGCAAGACGCAAAAAAGAATTAAACATTCCCGAAGAAGATTTTTTACCGGCAGACGAAGCTACAAAATGTATTGTTCAAGGCGGAAAAACACGTTTACGCCCTGTTTTACTTACGGCAATAACAACTATTTTAGGATTAGTTCCAATGGCAATAGGTCTTAATATAGACTTTATATCGTTACTAACCGATTTCGATCCAAAGCTAAGTTTTGGTGGCGACATGGTTGCTATATGGTCGCCTATTTCGTGGACAGTAATATTCGGATTAACATTTGCAACATTCTTAACATTAGTAATTGTGCCTGCAATATACCGTATTACAACAATTATTCAGATTAAAATTAATTCTATTATTAAAAATTAAAGTTTTTATTTTGTTTTTTATAGATAGATAAAATTAGAAATAACAAATATTTGTTATTTCTAATTTGCATTTAATTTTGTAAGCATATTATCTTGATTAATATCAAAATATGTTTTTCCAAATTCTTTTACAACCCACGAAATTAATTTATTAAATTCGGTTTTACTTAACCATTTGTATGATTTATATAATTCTTTTTTAAAAAGTTCTTTGCTAAAACTAACTTTCTTTAGTATTATTTTTTGGTATTCGAGCATTTTCATATTGATTATGTTTTTTTGTCAAATTTAAATCAATATGCTTTAAAAATCTTTTAAAATGTATTAATAAACCTTAATTAAAAAGTTAATATTTGTTATATAACCGATTGCAAATAATTAATGCACGACATTGCTGCAATAGTTGCATCGCCAACTGCAGTTGTTATTTGTCTAACTTGTTTTTCTATAACATCTCCGGCAGCAAAAACTCCTTTTACATTTGTTGCTCTGTTATTATCGGTAATAATCTCGCCCCATTTATTAATAGCTACTTTATTATTAAATTTATCGGAGTTTGGTTTATAACCTACAAATACAAAAACACCATCGGTTTTTAGCTCAGATATCTCGTGAGTTTTTTGATTTTCGATAATTACTTTTTCTACTTTTTTATCTCCAACAATCTCAATCAATTCCGACTCTAATATAAAAGATATTTTTTCGTTTGATTTTGCCTCGTCAACAGCATGTTTAAAAGCCTGAAAATGATCAAATTGATGAACTATAGTTACCGATTTTGCATATTTTGTTAGCGAAACAGCCTCTTCAAGAGCCGAATTTCCTCCTCCCACAACAACTATATCCATATCTTGATAAAAATCGCCATCGCATGTAGCACAATACGACACTCCCCTGCCTTTAAATTTATTTTCGCCTTTAATATTAAGATTTCGTGCTGTTCCTCCGCTTGCTATTATTATTGCTTTTGATGTAAAAACGTCTTTGTTATTTATTTCTATAGTTTTATTTTGTAAATCTATATCTGTAATATTAACATTTGATTTTATTTTGCAACCAAATTGCTGTGCCTGAGTTTTCATTGTTCTGGCTAACATAAAACCCGATATTTTTTCGACACCCGGAAAATTTGCTATTTCGTGTGTTAAAACTACCTGCCCTCCAATAGAACCTTCGTTAAGTATTAGTGTTTTTATTTTTGCTCGCGACAAATATATTCCTGCCGTTAAACCTGCAGGACCTCCTCCAAGAATTATTACATCAAAATCATTATCCATAACACATATAAAATTAATTAAAAAAAATTGGTTGCAAAATAAAATACAACCAATTAATTTATAATTATTATTTTTTTTATTTAAAAAACAGTATCTAAAATTTCTTTAACTTGTTCCATACTTTGTATGCTCGATGTAGCTTTTACAACTTTTCCGTTTTTATAATACATTGTAAAAGGCAAACCCATAAA
>JALSQC010000309.1 GCA_026985625.1 Bacteroidales bacterium
AATGATTTTGGCATTGCCCGTAATGTTTATTTTGGTTGGACTTTTCGATGTGTGGGTATCGAAAGAAAAAGTACAAAAACACATAGGTAAAGCATCGGGAGCAAAAGGTGTTTTGCTGGTAATGATGTTGGCATTTTTACAAGCAGGACCTTTGTATGCCGCTTTCCCTGTGGCATATATACTTTGGAAAAAAGGCACCTCGGCAAGTAATATCTTTATTTATCTGAGTGCCGCATCAATAGCCAAAATACCAATGTTGAGTTTCGAAATAGGTTTTTTGGGTATTCAATTTTCGTTAATAAGGATATTTTTATCGATACCTGTGTTTATATTGGTTGGTATCATTATGGGACGATATTTTGAACGGAATAAATTAGAAGTGAAAGACGGGCAATAATTCTAAAATATTGAAATTCAGTTGTATAATAATTAATAATTAAAATTTAACAAAAATGGTAAACGCAAAAGAATGGCTCGAAATCGGGCAAAAATTTCACGGACACAAATGTCCGGCAATGCCAAACGGCTTAAGAATAGCCGAAGCGGCTATGAACAAACTCGGTGTTGAACGCACAGGCGATGGTTTTTTACACGCAATTGTAGAAATCGGCGAGAATCATTGTGCAACATGCTTTGCCGATGGTGTGCAAGTAATGACAGGTTGCACTTTTGGTAAAGGCAATATCGAGAAATCGCATAAAGGAAAATGGGGTTTGACATTAATCGACAAACGAACTAATAGAGCAGTTAGGGCATATCCAAAAGCCGAGGCAATGATGCAAACTAAAAAGACTTCGTTTTTTAAAGATTATCGCGAAAAAGGAATTCCTCCCACACAAGTTCCCGACAAAATTGTTCAACCTCTTGTTGATAAAGTAATGAATGCTCCTGCTGAAATGATTATGACAGTTTCGGACATTTTTGAATATAAATGGAAAGAACCCAAACATACTTTTAACAGCCTTGTTTGCGAAGACTGTGGCGAAATGGTTGTTGAAGAATACACCGAAATAAAAAACGGAAAAAAAGTTTGTAAGGATTGTGCAAACATATAATTGTAATTTACTAAATAAAATATAAAATTACAATATCATGAAAATATTAGTTTTATGCACCGGCAACTCTTGCCGGAGCCAAATGGCAGAAGGATTTTTAAAATCTTTTGACAATAAATTAAAAGTTGTATCAGCCGGAACAAAGCCAAGCATCAAAGTTCATCCTTTAGCAATAAAAGTAATGCTTGAAGAAAACATAGACTTAACTAAAAATAAACCCAAATCTGTAAACGAATTTCTTAATAACGAATTCGATTATGTAATTACAGTTTGTGGTGGAGCAAAAGAAAATTGCCCAATGTTTACGGGAAAAGTTAAACATCGCATTCATATAGGTTTCGACGACCCCGCCGAAGCTAAAGGAAACTATGAATTTGTATTATCCGAATTTCGTAGAATTAGAGACGAAATAAAAAAAGAGTTTTATGAGTTTTACAAATCAATACATAAAATATAAAAAATATACCACAATTTATATCAAATAATTATCAAAATGTTAGGTATAAAAGTATAACTATTATTTGATTATTATTAAATAGTATATTTTAATATATTAAAAAAATTAGTAACTTGCACAACCATAAAAAATCCTATCCTATTAAAATAAATGGCCGATAAATCTAAAATAAAATATTTATTAAATCTTATCGACGATAGAAATAACGACATTTATCAAAAAGTAAAAATCGAAATAGAAAAATACGGAAAAGAAATTATTCCCGAATTAGAAATATTTTGGGCAAACTCAAAAAATAAACTTGTTCAACACAGAATAGAAGACATTATTAAACAAATAAATTTTATCGACATAAAAAACGAATTTAACAAATGGTTAAAAAACGATAGATACGATTTACTTAAAGCCACCTATATTATATCAAAAATACGCAATCCCGATTTAGATATAAATAATATAAAAAAATCAATATCAAAAATAAAAGATAACATTTGGTTAGAATTTAACGATAATCTTACAGGTTTAGAAAAAGTTACAATACTAAACAAAATATTTTTCGGATTACATAATTTTAAAACAATTACACAACTAAAAAATATAAATTTATCGTTTTTAGACAATCTGTTAAAAACAAAAAAAGGAGACTTTTTTTCTATAAGTTTACTTTATTTAATAATTGCACAAAGCCTTGATATGCCAATATACGGAGTTAATTTACCAAACACTTTTATACTTGCTTATAAAGACTTATATTCCGACCCGTTTAATAATATTATCTCAAAAAACAATGTTCTATTTTATATAAATCCTTTTCTTAAAGGACGACCTTTTAATCGCGAGCAAATAGAAACATATATTAAACAACAAAAACTAAAATATAAAGAAAGCTATTTTGAGACTACCGATAACATAATTGTTATTAAAAATTATATCGAGTATTTAATATTATTTTATAAACGCATAAAAATTAACGACTATATACTACAACTCGAATATATGCTAAAAAAAATAAAAAAATCTATTAATGGATAAAGATATTTTTTTTATGAAAGAAGCTCTAAAGCTTGCAAAAGCAGCATATAACGATGGCGAAGTTCCAATAGGAGCAATTGTTGTGTGCAATCAAAAAATTATATCAAAAGCATATAACCAAACCGAAAAACTAAACGACGTAACAGCCCATGCCGAGATGATAGCATTAACATCGGCTATGAATAGCTTAGGAGCAAAATATCTTAAAGATTGCACCCTATATGTTACTTTAGAACCATGTAATATGTGTGCAGGAGCAACATATTGGGCACAAATAAAACAAATAGTATTTGGTGCATACGATAAAAAGCGAGGATTCTCAAAAAACAAAAACATTACACACCCAAAAACAAAAATAAAAGGAGGCTTATTAAAAAACGAAAGTTTAGAAATTTTACAAAAATTTTTTAAAGAAAAACGATAATTCAATAATATGATTTTTGTTACAGGAGGAACAGGACTTGTAGGTTCTCATTTATTATACAAACTAACTAAAAGCAATGATAATATTATTGCCTTAAAACAAAAAACATCAAACATAAACAACGTAAAATACATATTCTCAATTTACGAAAAAAATTACGAAAAACTTTTTAACAAAATTAGATGGATAAACGGCGATATAAGAAACAACTTACTACTTAACGATATAACAAAAGACATATCAACAATATATCACACAGCAGCTTTTGTATCATACAACAAACGTCATAAACAAAAAATTTATGACATTAATGTAAACGGAACAAAAAATATTGTTAACGCCTGTTTACAAAACAATATTAACGAACTATGCTACATAAGCTCAATATCATCACTTGGCGAAAACAACAACAATCCAATAACCGAAGAAACCTGCTGGAAAGAAAACAACAACACAAACTATTCAAAAAGTAAATACCTTGCCGAACTCGAAGTATGGAGAGGCATTGCCGAAGGACTAAATACAATAATAATAAACCCGTCGGTAATTTTAGGTCCCGGATTCTGGAATAAAGGCAGTTCCGCAATATTTACCACAATAAAAAACAACCTAAAATATTACACAAACGGCTCAACAGGATTTGTCGATGTCCGTGACGTTGTAGAAATATTAATTAATCTAAAAAACAAAAAAGCTTACAATACACGCTTTATAGTATCATCAGAAAATATTAATTACAAAGACATATTTATATACATAGCAAAAAAACTTAACTCAAAACCACCAAAAAAATATGCAACCCCCACACTAACCAAAATAGCATATAATATCGAACATATAAAAAGTTTTTTACTAAACACAAATCCCTTAATAACAAAAGAAACAGCCATAACAGCACATAAAAAATTATTATACTCAAATAAAAAAATAATAAATTTTTTAAATTTTAAATTTATACCAATAAACGATTCTATAGATTTTACAAGCGAAATATTTAATAATCAACAATATACAACCAAATAAAAAAAAATAAAAAAAATAATAAAAAAAATAAAAAAACATTTATCTTTGCCAAACCTTTTGCGGATGTGGCGTAATTGGTAGCCGCGCTAGACTTAGGATCTAGTGCCGAAAGGCGTGGGGGTTCGAGTCCCTTCATCCGCACAAAATAACCGCTTTAGCTTTTAATAAAGCGGTTTTTTTTAAATTTTTAAAAATATTAATCATAAAAAGTAATGAACATTACAGTAAAAAACATCGACGAGTTAAACCATGTTTTATTAATAAACATAGAAAAAACCGATTACTCCGAAAACGTTGAAAAAGAACTCCGAAACTATCGAAAAAAAGTAAATATGCCCGGATTCCGACAAGGCAAAGTACCATTGGGAATGATAAAAAAACTATACGGACGAACAATTATGGTCGAAGAAATCAACAAACTTGTTTCCGATAGCATTACAAAACATATAGTAGATAATAAACTAAACCTATTAGGAGAACCATTACCAAGCGAAAAAGAACAAAAAGAAATAGATTGGGATAACCAAGAAAATTTCGAGTTTGCTTACGACTATGCAATTGCCCCCGAAGTTAAAATAAACCTATCAAAAAAAAATAAAATCCCATACTACAAAATAAAAATCGACGACAAAACACTTAAAACATATATCGACAACTATAGAGCACGATACGGAGAATACAAAATTATTGACGAAATAAAAGAAAACGAACTTATAGAATGTACAATAACCGAAATAAAACCCGAAGGCGAAGGACTAATAGTAAACGATGCAAAAATTCTTTTATCATCGTTTAAAGACGATAAAATAAAAGCAAAATTTGTAGGTAAAAAAAACAACGGAACAATTACAATAGATCTTAAAAAAGCAGTTGGAGATAACAAAACCGAATTAGCAGCACTATTACACAAAAAACCCGAAGAAATAGACCAAATATCAAATAAATTTAAAATAAAAATACATAAAATAAAAACTTTCGAAAAAGCAGAACTAAACCAAGACTTTTTCGATAAAGTTTACGGTGAAAATGTTGTAAAATCAGAAACCGAGTTTACCGAAAAAATAAAAGAAGAAATAGCAAACAACTACAAAGCCGATAGCGACTACCGCTTTAGAATCGATGCAAAAGAAAAACTAACATCAACATTAGACATAAAACTACCCGACAATTTCCTTAAACGATGGCTATTAATATCAAACAAAGACAGTAAAAACAAACTAACACAAGAACAAATAGAAAAAGAATATCCGCTTTTTGCCGACGATTTAAAATGGCAACTAATAAAAGAAACAATTATTAAAGAACAAAACATTAAAATTACCGACGAAAAAATTACAAACGCAGCAAAAGAATTTGCACGCTACCAATTCCAACAATACGGATTAGGATACGTTCCCGAAGAATCACTAATGCAATACGTCGACGAACTACTAAAAAACAAAGACGAAAAACGTAAAATTATTGATAACGAAATAGAAAAAGCCGCTGTAGAATGGATTAAAGAAACCGTTAAACTAAACGAAAAAGAAATATCATACGAAGAATTTAACAAACTTTTTGAAAAAAATAAATAATAAATTTTTAGTTAATACATTTTTCTTTATTTTTAAAGAAAAAAATATTATGAAAAACAACGAATTTAAAAAATTTGCAACAAAACATTTAGGTATTAGTAGCTTAACACTACATAAATACACATCAATGTACAACAGCTACATATCACCTACAATTATCGAAGAACGCCAAATGAACATTGCTACAATGGACGTTTTTTCAAGATTAATGATGGATAGAATTATTTTTCTCGGACTTGCAATCGACGACTACGTTGCAAACATTATACAAGCACAACTACTTTTTTTAGAATCAACCGACCCGTCAAAAGACATACAAATATATTTTAATACTCCGGGAGGTTCAGTTTATGCAGGACTAGGAATATACGACACAATACAATACATAAACGCCGATGTAGCCACAATATGCACAGGCATGGCAGCATCAATGGGAGCAGTATTACTTACAGCAGGAACAAAAGGAAAACGTTCAGCACTAAAACACTCACGCATAATGATACACCAACCAATGGGAGGAGCATCAGGACAAGCTAGCGACATAGAAATTACAGCTCGCGAAATTCAAAAACTAAAACACGAACTATACGAAATTATTGCAAAACACTCCGGAAACTCTATTAAAAAAATAGAAAAAGACTCCGACCGCGATTTTTGGATGACCGCCGACGAAGCTAAAAAATACGGAATGATAGACGAAGTTCTTGTTAGAAACAAATAAATAATTTATGGACAAATGCTCGTTTTGTGGTAGAAATAAATCACAAGTAAACATACTAATTGCAGGTGTTAACGGACACATTTGCGACAAATGCATCGAACAAGCACACGATATATTAAAAGAAGAATTTCAAGATAAAGACAACTTTAACGAAGAATTTAAACTACAAAAACCAAAAGAAATAAAAAATTTCTTAGACCAATACGTTATAGGACAAGACGATGCAAAACGATATCTATCGGTTGCAGTTTACAACCATTACAAACGAATAAACAAAAAAAACTACAACAATAAAGAAGACGTAGATATCGAAAAATCAAACATAATTATGGTAGGCGAAACCGGAACAGGAAAAACATTAATAGCAAAAACAATAGCCAAAATGCTAAACGTTCCGTTTACTATAGTAGACGCAACAGTACTTACCGAAGCCGGATATGTTGGCGAAGATATCGAAAGCCTTTTAACAAGACTATTACAATCAGCAGACTACAACGTAAAAAAAGCCGAAAAAGGAATAGTATTTATCGACGAAATAGATAAAATTGCACGCAAAGGAGACAACCCATCAATAACAAGAGACGTATCAGGCGAAGGCGTGCAACAAGGACTATTAAAACTACTCGAAGGCTCAATAATTAACGTCCCACCACAAGGAGGCAGAAAACACCCCGACCAAAAATATATACAAGTTAACACAAAAGACATTTTGTTTATATGCGGAGGAGCATTCGACGGTATAGAAAAAAAAATAGGACAACGACTTAATACAAAAGTTGTAGGATACGCCGCAAGTAAAAACATACATAAAATCGACCGAAAAAACCTACTAAAATACATAGCACCTCAAGACCTTAAAGCATTCGGATTAATACCCGAAATTATAGGACGATTACCAGTTCTTACATATCTTAATCCATTAGACCGCAAAGCATTACGAAACATATTAACCGAACCAAAAAACTCTATAATTAAACAATATACCGAACTATTTAAAATGGATAAAATAGATTTAATTATAGACAATGATGCTCTTGATTATATTGTTGACAAAGCAATAGAATACAAACTTGGAGCACGCGGACTACGTTCAATATGCGAATCAATTATGATTAACGATATGTTCGATGCCCCATCAAAAAATATAAAAAAACTACGAATTACAAAAAAATACGCACAACAACAACTCGAACAAAATAATAAAGAACTAATAGCTTAAACTATATCAAAATAAAATTATAATTTTCAAATGTAAATATGTAAATATGATAAATATCATTTATTTATAAAACCACTTTTTATATATTTGACTAATTATAATTTTAAAATTTAAAGATATGGAATTTAACAACCTAAAACCCGAAGAATTAGAAAAAGCTTCTAATATCCTAAAAGCAATTGCTCACCCTATGCGTATATCGATACTATCGTTATTAGACAAAGAAAAAGAACTAACGGTTACCCAAATCCATAACTCACTTAACATAGAACAATCGACAACATCGCATCATTTAGGAATACTAAAAGACAAAGGCGTTCTTATATCAAAACGTAATGGCAAAAACACTTTGTATAAACTAAAACACGAAAGCCTTAATCATATTATAGGCTGTGTTAGTAAATGTGTTGTATGATAAAATAATAAAAAAATAATACTATAAAACCTTATTATATGATTCCAAAATATATAGAACACATTGGCCTGGCAGTTAAAGACATAACAAAAGCAATTAAATACTACGAAGAAATTCTTGGACTAAAATGCTATAACATAGAGGAAGTCCCCGACCAAAAAGTAAAAACAGCATTTTTTAAAATAGGCGAAACAAAAATAGAACTTTTAGAAGCAACATCTAAAGACAGCCCCATACAAAAATTTATCGACAAACACGGCGAAGGAATACACCATATAGCTTTTGCCGTAGAAAATATTAACCAAAAACTAAGCAAAGTCGAAAAAAAAGGAATTAAATTAATAGATAAACAATCACGCAAAGGAGCCGAAAAATTAAATATAGGATTTCTTCACCCAAAATATACATTTGGAGTTTTAACCGAATTTTGCGAAAAATAATTATATTTTTTAATATATATCCCATATAATCTATATTAATAATTAAAAATTAATTCATTAATAGTAATTAAAATTAAAAAATGTTATGTATATTTACATACTTAAGAATTAAGAATTAAGAATTAAGAATTAAGAATTAAGAATTAAGAATTAAGAATTAAGAATTAAGAATTAAGAATTAAGAATTAAGAA
>JALSQC010000310.1 GCA_026985625.1 Bacteroidales bacterium
TTACCCGTGCCACTAAAAAGTGTACTTGTGCTATTATTAGTAATTGTTTGATTACCTACAATAGCAGTATTTGATTGCAAATTTATGGTACCGTTATTGTTAATAATAGTTGTAGTACCACTTGCTTGCATGCCTCCAACAACATTAATATAGCCTGCTTCTACATTTACTTTGTTATTAACTGTTAATATGTTTTGTGCTCTTATGTTGGTTACAAAAAACATTAACAAAACGGCGATGGCAAATAATAATTTTGTTTTCATGATATATTTATTTATTTATTTATTTATTTTTCACTTACTACTTTGTTACTCTGTTTTCTCCCGGAGTTTTTTAATTTATATTTTACCCAAGCATCTACTTGCTCAATAGAAATAGGGCGAAGTAGTATTTTTAAATCTTTATTGAGTAAAAACATTGTTGGGGTAGAAAAAACATAATAGTTTTTTACAATTATATTTTCCCATCCTTTAAAGTCGCAAGTGCTAATCCACTCAAAATCTTTAACAAATTCGTCATATTTTTCTTTGTCGGTATCAATTGAAACAAAAACTATTTCTACACCTTTGTTTTTCCAATTATTATAGTATTGTTTAAGTTTTGGTATTTCTTGTGTACATTTATGGCACCAACTGGCACCAAACACAACTAAGGTATATTTGTTATTAATTTGACTTAACGAATAGCCTTCGCTTTGTTCTACATTTAAGTTTTTTGTATCGCCTGTAAAAAAAATATCGGCTGCTGTATTGCCTACTTTCATTGCCCTATATGTTTCCATTTGTTGGGCTAAATTATGGTTAAGTACACAAGAGTTTTGCGTAAGCATTTTTAATGATAGGTATTCCGATGCTCTAAACAAGCTTCTTTTTTCAAATAAATTAAACAAAAAGCGACTTGTTTCATTTAAAAGCTCATTGTTTCCCTCTAAATTGGCTATTAAATAATCGGTAGATAGGTTCATTTGGCTGTACATGCTATCCATAGATAAGCCCATATTCTCTAACAATAAATAATGGCCTTGTATTACATCGTCAATTATTCCGCTGGTTATAAAGTTTGGATTATTAAAATCGATATTTCTAAATGTATTTAAATTGCTTGGTATGCGTTCTGTATAACGCTGTGCCGATAGTGGCATATCGTCAATTAATTTACGTATTGGCAAGTACCATGATGCATAAGTGTTTTTATCTATATTGTTTAAGTAAATAGAATCTAATGTTTGTAAACGATTTATTTCGTTTGTAATAAATGCTTGTGTTTGGACTTGTTGTTGCTGCTGTTGATTTAGCTGACCAAGGGTTTGGTACAATGGCAAAAGATATTTCCAACCTGCCAATGCAGATTCTCGTTGATAATGCTCTGTGCTATAGGTTGTAAACAGTTCGTTTTCCTTACTGTTTAATATAAAAACACTATCTATTTGTTGCAAATAATTGCCCTCTATCTTAATATTAGGTTCATTTATAATTAAAAATAAGCGATCTTTGTCTGTTATTTCTAAATAGGCCATGCCTTTGTAATTTTTATAATTTAAAACAAAACTACCTGTACTATCTATAGTGCTTTGTGCAAGATTAATGGTTTTAAATGCCTGGTAACCCATTAATTTTATGGGTTGATTGATATGGTATTTTAAATGACCTATTATTTGCTGCGCACTAGTAGTGATTTGCAGTAGTATTAGGCTTATTATAAGTGTTAATAGTTTCATTTTTGTTAGTTTGTTTAAAACCTCACCCTTGTTCCCTCTCCTAAAGAAGAAGGAAACACTTTTATTTTTTAGGTCTGACATCTTTTTTTTCTTTTTTTTTCTCGTTTCTCTTTCTTAAATCTTTCGTCTTAAATCTTAAATCTTACGTCTTCTGCCGTCTGCCTTCTGCCTTCTGTCTTCTGCCTTCTCTCTACCATATAGCATTAGTAAATATTTAACAGCATAGCACTTTAAAATACTATGC
>JALSQC010000311.1 GCA_026985625.1 Bacteroidales bacterium
TTAAATATTTCATAATTTTATTTTTTTTATAATTATGTAGTTTGTTATTAAATTTTGAAGAAATTTACTACAATATTACAATTTTTTATAATTTTAATTTTAATAATTATAAATTTTTGTTTCGCGATTTTTTAATTAAATAATGTATTAGACGTCCTGTAAGCCATGCACCTAACACTCCTCCGGCAAACATTCCTGATATTCCAAAATAGTCGTCGTTAAAATGCCAATTTCTGTAATATCCCATAATTATTGTATGCGAAATAAATATTAATAACGAAATTATTACTCCATACAATATTGCTCCCCATTTGTTAGCCCAAACAGATGTTACTGTAAGTATCCATATAGGTAATATTACCAACCAAATAATAACAGCTTTGTCGTTTAACCAATAATTGGTATCCTCGAAAAACCAACCTAAAATATAAAACGTTACAACTCCAAATAATATAAGACCAAAAAACCAATTGCTTTTTGCTCCAAAATCTTTTATGTTTTTTATTATTTTACCTTTATCGGATATTAAAAATTCGGCACCACAAAATTCACATTCTTTTGCTTCTAAATTTATTGGAGCACTGCACGATGGACATTTATGTATAGTTGCTTTCATATAATTATTGCATTTTTTGTTAAAAATACAACTTTTTGTTAACAATCTAAAAAATAATAGTTTTTATTTATTATTGATTATTTTTTTAATTCTAACAAAACAACATTCTCTACGTGATGAGTATGAGGGAACATATCAACAGGTTGAATTTTTTTTACATTATAAAAATCGGCTAAAAGGTTTATATCTCTTACTTGAGTTGCAGGATTACAACTTACATATACAATTTTAGATGGTTTTGCAAACAACATACTCGTTATTACTTTTTTATGAACTCCTGCACGGGGAGGGTCTAAAATAATAATGTCGGGGATACCTTTTTGTGATATAAAATCAAACGACAATAAATCTTTTATGTCTCCGGCATAAAACTCGGTATTTGTAATATTATTAATTTTAGAATTTATTTTAGCGTCTTCGATTGCTTCGGGAATATATTCTAATCCTATAACTTTTTTTGCTTGTTTGGCAACAAAATTTGCAATGGTGCCGGTGCCTGTATATAAATCGTAAACAATGTCGTTAGACGATATGTTTGCAAACGATTTTACAATATTGTATAAATTAAAAGCTTGTTCGGAATTTGTTTGATAAAATGATTTTGGTCCTATTTTAAATTTTAACTTGCCCATTGTTTCTATTATACTGTCGTTGCCTTTAAAAAGTATAACTTCTTGGTCGGAAATAGAATCGTTAAGTTTTTGATTTATAACATACATTAAAGATGTAATCTCGGGAAAACTGTTGTCAATAAAGTTTAAAATCTTATTTATTTTTTCTTTATCGTTTTCGTAAAAAACAACAATTACCATTAAGTCGTTAGTTGTTGCCGATGTTCTTATAATTAAATTGCGCAGTAATCCTGTATGATTACGAATATCGAAAAAGGTAAAGTTATTTTTAACGGCAAATTCTTTTATTGCCAATCTAATTTCGTTAGATGGCGATGGTTGTAAAAAACATTCTTCGATATCTATAATTTTATCGAACATTTTAGGAATATGAAAACCTAAACCGTTATAATTTAGTTCGGCATCTTTGTTTTCGATTTCGGCAGGCATTAGCCACCGGCGATTAGAGAAAGTATATTCTAATTTGTTTCTGTAATTTATAGTTTTTGGCGATTTTAGTATTGGCATTACATCGGGAAAAATAAATTTTCCTAAATGTGCAAAGTTATCGGATACTTGTTTCTGTTTATATTTTGTTTGCAACTCGTATGGTAAATTTTGCCATTTGCAACCACCGCAGATTCCAAAGTGTTTACAAAAAGCATCGATACGTTTTTTTGAATATTTATGAAATTTTAAAGGTCTGCCTTCTAAATAGTTTGGTTTTTTTTTATTAATTAAAACATCGACAATGTCGCCGGGAATAACTCCTGTTACAAAAATTACCATATCGTCTTGTTTTGCCAAACATTTGCCTTCGGCTACAACGTCAATTATTTCGACATTTTCGATTATTTTTTTTTTATATTTTTTTCGTCCCAATTTTAAAGATTTTAATATATAGTTTTACAAATATAGATTAATTTAGATTTTTGTTTAAATTTTTGTAATTTTAAACTCGGTTCTGCGGTTTTTTGCTCTGCCTTTTTTTGTAGAATTTGTATCTATAGGTTTTGTTTCGCCATATCCTTTGTATGATATCCTGATTGGATTAATATTATTTTCGATTAAAAAATCGTAAACAGCTTTAGCTCTATTGTTTGATAATTCGATATTATGTTCCGATGTTCCTACATTATCGGTATGTCCGCTTATTTCTATATTTACATCGGGATTATTCATTAAAAAATCTACTAATTTATTTAATTCGGCAAGCGATTCGTCTTTTAAATCGTATTTGTCGGTATCAAAAAATATATTATGTAAAACTGTTATTTCGCCAACGTTTATAGCTTGCAAAGGAATGTTTAATGTTTTTGGTTTTATAGAGTCTTTATGGTTTATTGTAAAATTTTTTGAATAAAACATATATCCTTTTTTTGATACATTAATAGCATAATTTTTATTATCGGCTAAAAGACAAATTAAAAATTTTCCGGTTTTTTCGTCGGTAAAAGAGTTATATACTATATCTGATGTTTTTAAATCGACAATATTAAATTCTGATTTTAGTCTTTTTTTTGTTTTTTTATCGTAAACATATCCTTTAAGGTATGTAATTTTTTCGGGTCGTGCTTCTTTATAAAGGTTAAAATAATAAATATCGTTTTTGCCTTTTCCTCCTTTTCGTTTTGATGCGTAATATGCTCTTGTTCCGTTTGCATTTACAACAAGACTCATATCGTTTTCTTTGGTATTTATGGGGTATCCTAAGTTTATGGGTTTTTGCCAACCTGTAGAATCGTTATATTTTGAAAAAAACAAATCGTTTTTGCCAAGTCCCATTAATCCGTTTGAACAAAAATACAGAGTTTTTCCGTCTTGATGAATAAACGGCGATTGTTCCGATTTTTTTGTATTTATTTTGTTTCCTAAATTTTTAGGTTTACTCCAATTTCCTTTTTTGTCTTTATGCGAGACGTAAATATCGGCTTTTCCGAAGCCTCCGGGTCTGTTGCTTACAAAAAACAGAGTATTTCCGTCGGCAGATATCGATGGTTGCGATTCCCAATATTTTGTATTTATTTTTCGTCCCAAGTTTTTTGGAAATGTCCAATCTCCGTCTTTATACTTAGATACATAAATATCGCAAGAGCCAAAACCTTTTGGGCGATTGCACGATGCAAAATAAAGAGTATTTCCGTCGGCTGTTAACGATTGTGCTCCCTCGCTATTATCGGTATTTATATTTGTGCTTATTGGTTTTGCTTTTGTCCAAACTCCGTTAATTTTTCTTGATATGTAAAAATCTTCTTGATATCGTAACGATGATTTTGTTTTTTTTGCTTTTGGCAGTTTACGGGTTATTACAATTGTTTGTTCGTCGGCAGAAAGCGATGGCAAATATTCGCTATACTGCGAGTTTACACTATCGCCTAAATTTTTTGGATTAAATGGAACGGGGTGTGTTAATGCACTGTCTATAAATAAACATTTGTGATATTCGATATTTGCTTTTTCTTTAAATTTTTTGTCGGCATTTTTTGTGTTATAATATTTTTTGTAAAATTCTGCTGCTTTTTTGTAGTTTTCTATGCTAAGATATGTGTTTGCCGTTAAAATATAAAACTTAGGAAAAGTATCTCCTGCATTAATACAAGCACGTTCGTATGTTTTTGCAAGTTCGTTTATTTGATGGTTTACATAATAAATTTTTCCCATTAAAAGATATGCGTTAATATATTTTTTATCTATATCGATAGCTTTATTTAAACTTATAATGGCTTGATGATAACGCATTAAATTATAACTTTGATTTGCCGAGTTATAAAGATTTTTTGCTTTTGTGTTTTGCGAATTTGCTGTTAAGCTAACAAACAAAATAATTGTAAGAAATAAAATTTTATTCAACATATAATACTAAACCTTTTAAATATTCGCTTTCGGGGTGATATATATTTATTGGATGATCAACGGGTTGATGTAATTGGTGTAAAATTTTTACGTTTCGTTTGCTGATGGCGGCAGCTGTAAAAACCGTATTTCTAAAATTTTCTTTACTAACAACTTGCGAGCACGAAAAAGTAAACAATATTCCTCCTTTTTTTATTTGTTCAAAAGCACGAGTGTTAATTTTTTTATATCCTTGCAATGCCTTGTGTAATACTTTGTGATGTTTGGCAAAAGCCGGTGGGTCTAATATTATTACATCGTATTTATCGTCAATATTTTTTAAAAATTCAAAAGCATCTACTGCAAAAGCTTTGTGGTTTGTTGTGTCTTTAAAATTAAGGTTTACATTTTCGTTTGTAATATCAATTGCTTTTGCCGAGCTGTCAACCGAGTGCACAAGTTTTGCTCCACCTCCCAAGGCATAAACCGAGAATCCTCCTGTATATCCAAATACATTTAAAACGTTTTTGTTTTTGCTATATTTTTCTAAAAGTTTTCGGTTTTCGCGTTGGTCTATAAAAAATCCTGTTTTTTGTCCATCAATCCAATCTATTTTAAATTTATATCCATATTCGGTTATAATATTATTTTTAGATTCTTTGTATAGATATCCGTTATTTATATTAATTTTTGCTTTGTGTGGCAGTGTTTTGTCGCTTTTGTTGTATATAGATTTTAAATCGTCGCCTAAAACTTTTTTTAATGTTTCGACTATAGTTTCTATGTTTTTATACATTCCTACCGAATGTAATTGCATAACAACGTTTCCGTTGTAATAATCTATAATAAGTCCGGGAAGCATATCTCCCTCGGCATGGACAAGTCTAAAAACGTTATTATTTTTATTATCGAAAAATCCTAATTTTTTTCGAAATTCTATTGCTTTTATTATTTGATTTTCCCAAAATTCGGCATTTATCTCTTGGTCGGTAAAACTTAAAATTCTAACAGCAATTGAGCCTATTTGATAATGTCCTATACCAAGAAAATTATCTTTGTTGTCATAAACTTTTACTGTATCGCCATCGTTAATATTTCCGTATATTTTTTTTATTGCTCCCGAAAAAACCCAAGGGTGAAAACGCAAAAGCGATTGGTCTTTTCCTGATTTTAATACAATTTTAGTTATTTCCATTATAAGGTTTTATTTAATTTTGTGTAAATCTCGTAACACACCCATGCGTCTGTAGCTGCATATTGTTGTTGTTTTAATGTTAAGTTTAAATTATCCCAATTTGAGAGTTGTTGACTTTTAGAGATACGGAATTTTAAAATATTTGCTGTTAATTTTTTTAAGCCGCTATCTTCTATACCAAAATATTTAACATAGTTTTGTAAATCGATTAAATTTTTTGGTGTTAAATTAAAAATTTCTTTTAGTTCGTTAATATCGTTTTTTACTGCTAATCCTATTATTTTTACTTCAGGATTTTCGAAAATATCTTTTAACAGATTATATTCGGTTATTTTTTTTATTTGAATTAAAAAAGCTTTTTTATTATCGGATAATTGTAGTATTGAGACTTTATTCCTGTTTTTTTTTCCTTTTATAAAATTTGGTTTTGTTTCGGTATCAAAACCTAATATTGTGCAATTTTTTAAATAATTATATGCAATTTTTAATTTTTTATCGGAGTTTACTATATTTATTTCGCCATCGAAAAATTTTAAAGGCAATTTTTTTATAGTATCATTATCTATTGTTGTCAAAAAATTAATTTTCATTATTCCAATCTTTTTGACGTTTAGATACTATCCAATTTTCGGTATTTATTTCTTTATTTTTTGGCGAAACATATTCTTCGTCGGTAAGTTCCTCGGAACTGTATAAAATCGAGTGAATTGCTGTTAATGCCGCCAATAATCGAGGTCCCCAGTATTGTTCAAAATTATTTTTACATTCCCAAATTGCATCGTTCATTTGTTCGTTGTTTCCTATACGGTAAACGGTTAAAAAGTTCATAAGGTCTTGATAAATATCGGCAAATATTTCTGATAAACTAACACTAACGGTATCATCGCTATATTGAACAATAGGTTCTAATACGTCGAGAAAAAGCTCATGCGAGCCAAGTTTTTGCGCTACTTGTTGTTGTATGGTGTTCCAATCGTCTTCGGTTACAAATTTTTCTATATAGTCGTCAAAAACATTATCGATATCTGATATTAGCGAAGCTTTTACATATAATAATGATAATAATTTTTGCGATTTTGATATAAAGTCGTGTTTTGTTTCGTTGTTTATGTTTTCTACAAAAATGCAATATTCTTTTGCTATTGTTACAAATTCGAGTATGTTTTTTGAGTAAATAATTTCTTCCGACATTTTTTTGTTTGCAAAATTAATAAATATAAAGTAAAAAACAAGGTTTAATAAAGGGCTTGACTTAAAATAAAACTTAAAAAAAGATGATTTTTATTTATTTTTTATTCGGTATCCGATATATTAAATCGTTTTTTTATTTTATCAATGTAATTTATGTAATTATTAAATTCTTGTTTTTTTAAATTTCGTTTATAAGAATTATCTGCTTTATAAGCTGAATATAATTCTTGTTTTTTTATCATCATTTGTTTAATAATTTTGATTTTATCGTTATTTGTTAAATCGGGCACAATTTGTTGAAAGATACTATTTAACATTTTATCGTCGCAACGGTTTACAATATAGCTTGCACATTTTTTTTTGGGGTTATTGCAAAGTTTTTTAAGGTTTATTCCCCAATCGGTATATGTTAAATTTTTTATATATTTTTTTGCTTTATTATCTACCCACATTCGTTCTCTTTTTTTATCGAAAAAGTGTTTATAGGTATTTGTATCGACCGATTCTTTTTTTAATGTTTTAATGTTTACTTTATATATAACCGAAAAGTTTTTAATATAATCTACAAATTGTTTTTTGTTTTTAATATGTTGTTTTATATAATTAAAATCGCTACTATCGGGTTTTTCCATTTTATAAAACATTAACGAATCTTGCAGGTATAATCTTACTTGACTAATTCCTAACCAAGTATATGAATTTCCCCGGCTTAAATAAAACTCGTTAAGAGATGCTATTTTTTTTAGTTTGTTTTTATTAATGTTAAAATAATAAATAGAGAAGTCTATGTCTTTGGTTTTTGAATGTCCTCCGTCGGGAAATTTTGCAATTCCAACGGGCATTACATAAAATCTTTTTTGTGCAACAAAAACAAAAGCGGAACTATCTTTATTCCAAGCAATAGTTCCGTCGGTTTTTATTTGTATGTTAATATGGTTAGAATAGCACGATGTTAAAATAAATATTAATACTATACCATATAAAGTCAAGTAATTTTTTGATGTTAAAAACATATCGATTGTTTAACCCTGACTTTTTTGCTAATAATTAGACTCTTTAATCTCAAAATAAGATTGAGGGTGTAAACAAGCTGGACATGTTTTAGGAGCTTTTTCTCCCTCGTGAATATATCCGCAATTTCGACATTTCCACATTATTTTTCCATTTCGTTCAAAAACTTTACCTTCTTCGAGATTGGTATATAATTTTTTAAATCGTTCTTCGTGCGATTTTTCAACTTTAGCAATCATTTTATAAGCTGTTGCTATTTCTTTAAAGCCTTCGGCTTCGGCAATTTTTGCAAACTCGGGATATAACTCCGACCATTCTTCGTTTTCGCCCTCGGCTGATGCTTTTAAGTTAGATAAGGTATCGTTAATTTTTCCGGCAGGATATTTTGCTGTAATTTCTACCATACCTCCTTCGAGGAATTTAAAAAAACGTTTAGCATGAGCTTTTTCGTTTAATGCTGTTTCTTCGAAAATTGCAGCAATTTGTTCTAAACCTTCTTTTTTTGCTTGTTTTGCAAAAAACTCGTAACGCATTTTAGCTTGCGATTCACCGGCAAAAGATTTTAATAAATTTTGTTCGGTTTTTGTTCCTTTTAATGATTTCATTATAATTTATTTTTTTATTTGTTGTTTAGTAAAATTAATCAATAAAAATTTATTTACAAAATTTATTTACAAAATTTATTTCGCATTAAAAGGTAATGATGAGTGGTGTAATATTATTTTTAAGTCGGAGTTTTTATTTTCTGCAATAACAAACGAAAATTCAGCTTTTAATTCTGTATCATTTTTGTCGACAAAAAAATAATGCCCCATTGTAATGGCAACTTTATCAAATATTTGTATTCCATGAATATCAAATTGCACATTTTTCCATGGTTTTTTTGCAAAACCGCTATCCTCGGGAAAATTATTATTTCCGCCTATAAAATATGATAATGCTCCGTCAAAAGTATTGCGAAATGGTTTTTCTTTAGCTTTTGTAGGAGTAAATAATACTTCAAAACGGGATATCCGTAAAA
>JALSQC010000312.1 GCA_026985625.1 Bacteroidales bacterium
AAATGATTATTTCCGAACCAACCGCCTCTATTTGCCGATAACGGAGATGGATGAACCGATTTTAAAATGTAATGTTTTTTTGTATCTATTAATTTTTCTTTTGTCTTTGCAAAGCCTCCCCAAAGTAAAAAAACAATATTTTCTTTTTTATCGGATATTATTTTTATTACGGCATCGGTAAAAGTCTCCCAACCCTTGCCTTTATGCGATGTGGGAGTATTAGCTCTTACGCTTAAAGTTGTATTTAAAAGTAATACTCCTTGTGTTGCCCATTTTTCTAAGTTCCCATGATTAGGGATATTAAAATTAAGTTCTTTTTCTTGTGATAATTCTTTATAAATATTTACTAACGATGGAGGAATTTTTATTCCTTTTGGAACAGAAAAACATAAACCGTGTGCTTGTCCGTATCCATGGTAAGGGTCTTGACCTATAATTACAACTTTTAGTTTATTAAACGGAGTTTTATTAAAAGCGTTAAAAATTAAATTGCCGGGTGGATATATTTTATATTTTTTTTTCTCGTTGATTAAAAATTGTTTTAAATCTAAAAAATATTGTTTGTTAAATTCGTCATGCAAAACTTCTTTCCACGATTCGTCTATTTTTGGATTTATTTTTTCCATAATTATTGTTTTTTCTTAAACATATTAAAATTAAAACGATGTCCGTAATAAATTTTTATATAGTTACTGTTAAAGTTTACCTCGGTTTTATTTTCTTTTGTTAGTTCAAACGGCGATATATCTCCAAATGCATTAATGCCAAAATAATTTCTGTAAGAGTTGTAGCCAATGCAAAGTCTTATTTGAGTATGTGTAGCCAACGATTTACGAACTTCGTTTAGTTGTTCGTTGTCGTAAATCATAATAATCCATTGCATACCTAATCCCTGAATTAACGATAAGGTTAAAAAAAAGTGTTTAACAATAAAACTATAAGCATATCCGCCACCAAATGTAAAACTTAAATTTCCGGTAGTGTTAAAATTGCTTTCGGGCGAAAATTGATTTCTCGCTTGTATTGGCAAAACCGACGAGTCGGCCGAAATAATATTTGCATTTGCAAATGCTCCAAGCAAAAACGAGCCTACGCTTTTAAGTTGTATCTCGCTTTGTGCAAATGCTGCTTTGTTCGAAAATTTTTTATTGTTAAAAGAATATACCCAAGATATTCTTGCCGAGTTTGTTGTTATATCTTTGCGTTTTGGATAGTTTAAAGTGTCGGTAAAGTTTGTGTCGTAAATCCAAGGGTTAGCAATATAAAAACCATTAAATAATTGCAATTTTGCATCTATAATATTTTTTTGTCCAAACATTGTAAATCCTATATCAAATTTATCGGTTTTACCTTTTTTTTCTATTTCGTTGTTTTTTAACCCTATCGAAATCGATGCCCCTATCCATTTGTAAGCAAAGCCAAAGCCAATATTTCCATTAATGTTTGGTGTGTAATTTAAAGTCTTGTTAATATTGTAACTTTTTATATTAAAGTTGTTTGAGCTGTTTGATAAATATAATTGTGTTGATAATAAATTTTTTGTTTCTTTTATAAATGTTGTGTCAATTTTTATTATTGTATCGTTTTTTTCGGCAAACGAATAAATCGAATTTAAAATTATAATTATTAAAAAAAAATATCTCACGCTTATAAAGTTGTTACGAGTTTAAAAATTCGCGAAATTGGTTTTCGTTATTATAATCTAAGACAAACTCAGAATGATGTTTGGGTTCAATAAAATTTTTATCTGTTTTATCGTGTCGTATTCCGCACCAATATTTTTCGGTTTCGCCTATTATTTTTGAGGCATAATTCATAAACCCGTTTACATAACCACAGTAAACACAATTAACTTTTTGTATAAAATTTATGTATTTTAATTTATGCCTGTCTATTTTAATATATTTAGAGCGTTTAACAACAGGTAATCCGTAAAGTGGAAAACAAATG
>JALSQC010000313.1 GCA_026985625.1 Bacteroidales bacterium
TAGGCGACAAAATTAAACTTTGTGTTTGCAACAAACTATAATCTGTTTGTTGTATTATAGGCAATCCAAAAGCTGCAGTTTTTCCTGTTCCTGTTTGTGCAAAAGCTAATAAATCTTGATTATTATTCTCTAATAAATTAGGAATTGTTTTTGTTTGAATAGGTGTTGGCGTACTAAAACCCAAATCTTTAATTGAGTTAAGAATTTGATCGTTAAGACCAATTTTTTTAAATGACATATTAAATATTTTAATAGATATAAGCAATATTGCTAAAAAAGAATCTTATCTACGTTAAATATCCAATAAAAATACCTATTATAAAAAAAGATAATCAATACATTATCCCTATAAGGTTACCATCTAATTTACGACAGAAAAAATTCGGCTACAAAGGTATATTTAGTTTTTTGTTTTTTTACAAATATTATGTTAAAATTTACATAAATTATTATTTAAATAAGATAAAAAAAAGTTTTTTAAATTATATTTGCAAATAATTTATTAATTAATTCTTTTATTTAATAAATAATACTACTATGGGAAAAAACATATATACTATAATCACAGGAACAGGCTCTTTTATACCACCTAGCAAAGTAAAAAATGACGATTTTCTTGATAATGAATTTTACGACGCACAAGGAAACAAATTAAAAAAAACAAATAAAGAAATTATAGATAAATTTAAAGAAATTACAACAATATCAGAACGTCGCCATGTTTCTGACGAATTATTAACTTCTGACATTGCTTATTTTGCAGCAATAGATGCTATTAAATCGGCAAATATTAATAAAGAAGATTTAGATTATATAATTTTTGCACACAACTTTGGCGATATTTCTACAGCAAACAAACAATTAAATATTGTTCCCAGTTTAGCTGCAAGGGTAAAATTCCGTTTACAAATTGAGAATCCCAACACAATAGCTTACGATTTAATATTTGGTTGCCCGGGTTGGGTGCAATCTGTAATATCTGCCGATTATTTTATTAAATCGGGCGATGCAAAAAAAATATTGGTTATTGGAGCCGATATTATTTCAAGAGTATCTGATCCTCACGATATAGACAGTATGTTGTATGCCGATGGAGCCGGTGCTGTTGTTTTAGAAGCTAAACAAAGCGACGAGCCTATTGGCATTCTTGCTCATAAAACACGTTCCGATACTTTGATTTATTCTAAAATGTTATTTATGGGCGAATCATATAATGCCGAAAACAATACCGGTAATTTTTATTTAAAAATGAATGGTCGAAAATTATACCAATATGCTTTAGAAACAGTTCCCCAACTAATTAAGGATACATTAAAAAAAGCCGATTTACATTTAAGCGATATAAATAAAGTTTTAATACATCAAGCAAACGGAAAAATGGATGATGCTATTTTAAAACGACTTTTTAAATTATACGATTTTAAAGATGTTCCCGATAATATTATGCCTATGACAATTGCTCAATTAGGCAATTCGTCGGTTGCAACAATACCTACGTTATTAAATTTATTGCTAAATAATAAAATAGAATCTTATAAAATTAATAAAAACGAAAATTTAGTTTTTGCGTCGGTTGGTGCAGGAATGAATATAAATGCTTTTATTTATAAGGTTTAGATTTTAATACCTATTATTAAAATATCATCAACTTGTTCTAACTCGCCTTTCCACGATTTAAGGTTATCGTCTAAAAATTCTTTTTGTTTTTTAGGTGATAGTTTATGAATTGTTAATAGTAGGTGCTTAAATCTTCGGAATTTATATTTTTTACCGAATTGTCCTCCAAATTGGTCGGCATAACCATCGGAAAATATATAAACAACATCGCCTTTTTGTAATTTTACTTTATGCTCGTCGAAATTCTGATTTTCGTCGATAGATGCTTTTCCTACTGAGAATCTATTACCTTTTATGATAATTAATTTATTGTTACGAACCAAGTAAAG
>JALSQC010000314.1 GCA_026985625.1 Bacteroidales bacterium
AGACGATAAACCTTCGGCAATTTTAGGCTCTGATTTGGCAAGCGTTCTCGACCAAATTCCTGCAAGTTCAATAGAAAGTATTGAAATTATTACAAATCCATCGGCAAAATATAATCCCGAGGGAATGGCAGGTATAATAAATATTAAACTTAAAAAAAATAACTTACGAGGCACCAACGGAAATTTTAAATTAACAGCCGGAACAGGCAATAAATATAATGCAAGCATAGGAATAAATCACCGTCAAGGAAAATTAAATATTTTTGCAAATTATAGTTTTCGTTATCACGAGAGAACTTTCTCTAGAGTATCAAATATGACAAATTTTATTGGCGACTCGTTATTTTATATCGATAATTTTAAAGATGGAAATAGATTGTCTAAATCGCATATGATAAATGCAGGTTTCGATTATAATTTAAATAAACGAAATACAATATCTTTTACGGGAATGTTTAATAAATCGGACAGAAACCGTTATTTCGACTCATGGAATAATACTTTTGGAAGCGACAAAATAATTAGTGCTATAGAAAAAGATATATCAGAATCTCCTACAAACTCTTATGATATGGATTATAATTTATCGTATAAAAAAGAGTTTCTAAAAAAAGGAACCGAACTAACTGCCAACATAATATACTCAAGCGATAACGATAACAACGAGTCAAATTATACTGCTCAAGATTACAATATCGATGGAAATTTAGCTAACAACACTCCTTATTTACAAAACGAGAATACTATATTTAACATAAAAATACTTGATATAAAAACCGATTACGTAAACAAATTATCAGAAAACTCTAAATTAGAAACAGGTTACGAATCTCGATTTAGAAATTTTGACAACGATTATAAATTAAAATATTTCGATTATTCGTTAAATAAATATGTTTTTGATACCTTACAAAATAATCATTTTAATTATTTAGAACAAGTTCATTCGGTTTATGGAATTTACTCTAACAAATACAAAAAATTAAAATATCAAGCCGGAATACGTTTAGAGCAAGTTTTTACAAATTTCGATTTATTAACAACCTCCGAAATTTATAACAATTCTTATTTCTCGTATTACCCAAGTGCACATTTAGGATATGAGTTTAACAAAAAAAATAATATACAATTATCGTATAGTCGCAGAGTTAATCGTCCGTCGATACGTTCGTTAAATCCTTTTAAAAACATTAGCGACCCTTATAACATACATCAAGGCAACCCATATCTAAAACCCGAATATATTAACTCGTTAGAGTTTGGATACAATTATAAAATAAAACGAAATAGTTTTATGGCAAATGTTTATTATAAACAAATAAATAATACTATTTATCGTTTTAAAACTGTAGATTCTTTAGGTGTTTCAACAATTACATTTCAAAATCTGCTAACAGGTAAAAACTACGGTTTAGAATTAACATCGGTTTTAAATCTTATAAAATGGGAGTCGGTAAATGCTAGTTTTAATTTTTTTCAAACAAAACTCGATGCCTCTAATTTAGGTTCTGATTTAAACTCCGAGAATCTTGGTTGGTCGGCAAAATTAATGTCAAACACAATACTTCCTTATAAATTTATGCTACAAGTGTCGTTTAGATACCGTTCGCCTTTTTTAATTCCGCAAGGCGAAATAAAATCTATGTATAATACAGATATTGCAATACGCAAAAAAATATTACAAAATAAAGGAACATTAAGTGTCCGTGTAAGCGATATTTTTAATACTCGAAAATTCTCTATTGATTTGGTTGACGATGCTTTTACTCAATCGTTTACTCACCAATTCGAGAGTAGAGTTTTATATCTTACTTTTTCTTACAGATTTGGCAAACAATTTAAATCTAATAATAAAAAACGTTACTCCCCTACTAATAACAGTAATAACAATGGAATGGATATAGGCTTATAATAAAGATTAAAGATTAAGAATTAAAAATTCA
>JALSQC010000315.1 GCA_026985625.1 Bacteroidales bacterium
AACACCGGCATAACCTAATTGGCTATTAGGTTTTTGTTCTTTTTTTGAGTTTTCGAAACTATCCCAGCTTATATTTTCTAATCGGCAATCTAAAACGTTACCGTTTTTAAATTTTACATATACTCTACCTTTTTTGCCATGTTCGCCAACAAAATTAGCTGCAACTAATTTGTGCAAATAAATAGTTTCGTTTTTGTAAATTCCTTTTGCAAATCTCCAATTTTTTTGATAAAATGCGTAGCCACTAGCGTGTTGACGTAAATTATCTAATAAATCGATTTTGTTAAAATACTCTTGAGATTTGATGAAATCGTAAACTTTATCATCAATCATAACAGTATCTTGGCTGTTTTTTAATTTTAGTTTTTTCATTGTGTTATGTTTTTTGAATTAATAGTACACAAAATTATAACAAAAAAAGATTATTGCAAATTTTTTTTTGTTTTTTTATGAACAATCTATTAATAAGTATGTTTTTTTATTTATTTTTAACAAATAAACTGTAATTCGTTAAGTTTAAATTTAATTTTTTTAGATTTTTAGTTTCTTGTGTAGTATAGTTTTTTGATGTTAAAAAATATTTTTTAGGCTTTTTATTATAATTTAAACTTATATTATATTTCCTGTATAAATAAAATTGTAAATACCAATTATTGTAAATATCTTTACTTGTTGTTATTATTGAGCCTTTTGGTATATTATTGCCTATTTTGTTAACTGTATTAATTATATCTTTGTTGCGTGATATTTTTCCGATTTTTGTTACCGAAAAAGACACCGAAAATATAAATAAAAATATTGATAAGTATTTTGTAATTATATATTTATGTTTGTTATTAATTATTTTATTAAAAAAACCGGCATATTTATTTTTTATTAAAAACGATAGAGCTAAAGCAAAAAACGGAAATGCAGGTATTAAATAAAATCCGCGTTGCACCTTTGTAATAATTAACGGAATTGATGCCGATAATGCTATTAATAAAAAAAACATAAAATATTGTTTATCGGTTTTTGTAATTAATATTGTTATTTTTTTTATTTTAAATATAATAAACGATACAAAAACAATTGATAACGGTAATAATAATTCCGATATTAGACGATATAAAATATAAAATCGGTTATTTACGGTTGGTTCTTGGTCTATGCGAAATAGTAATCGTTTAAAAATATAAAAATTAATACTTTTGTTTGCTGTGTCATTTAACATTAATAGTAAAAAAGTTACTATAATTATAAGCATTAATATTAACGAATATTTAATTGTATTTTTTTTGCCTAATTTATTTTTAAAAGCAATATTGTAGGCAATAAATCCTGTTAATGGAAATAATCCGGGGATACCTTTGCACATTGCCGATAAAAAAATAAATAATCCTGCAAATATTAAGTTTATATATTTTAGGTTTTTTGTAAATAATATTATATTTATTATAGATAATAGTGCAAAAATCGATAATGTATTTTCTTGTAAATTATTTTGATATGTCCAAAATACTACGGGTATAATTATCCATAGAACAACAGGAATAAAAGCTAAATCTTTATTTTTTGTTTTAACAGATATTTTCCAAAGTTTTATAATTAAAAAAGCTGATATTATAGCTGTTGTAAACGAGTATATTCTTTCGGTATATATGCTCGAACCGAATAATTTAAAAAATATTGCTTGTATTCCGTATACTAACGGTGGGTGCTCCATAAAATATATCGACCCTGCTTTATACCAAGTATCTGTAAGGTAAGGGAACCAAAAAGTTCCTTTTCCAAATGCTAAGTTTTTTGAAACAATGGCATATTGAATTCCATCCATAAACATTCCGTCTTGTATAAGTGTAGGAATTATTAATAAAATTAAAATCGAGAAACTTATAAGGTAAAACGGAAAATATTTATTTTTAAACATATTTTATCTAACCAAAGAA
>JALSQC010000316.1 GCA_026985625.1 Bacteroidales bacterium
ATTTTTTGTTTGGGGTTCGTGGTTGATTTCGCTTGGAGGGTATATGATAAATACCTTACATTTTACAGGAGGACAAGTTGGAAGTATTTATGCTACAATGGGAATAGCATCGCTTTTTATGCCGGCTTTGCTTGGTATAGTTGCCGATAAATGGATAAATGCCGAAAGAGTTTTAGCATTTAGTCATTTAATAGGAGCCGGTTTGTTGTTTTTAGCATCGTTTGTAAAGGATTATAATACACTTTATTTAATTATGTTACTTAATTCTATGTTTTATATGCCTACAATAGGATTAAATAATACAGTATCTTATAATATTTTAGAACAAAATAAATTTGATATTGTTAAAGTTTTTCCTCCAATAAGAGTTTGGGGAACAATAGGTTTTATATTAGCAATGTGGGTAATAGATGTTTTTGGTTGGACACTTAGTCCAATGCAACTTTATTTAAGCTCTGTATCGGCATTAATTATGGCTGTTTATACGTTTACAATGCCACAATGCAAACCAAAAAACAGTAATAAAGGAAAATCTTTTATATCATCGTTGGGATTAGATGCTTTTGTTTTGTTTAAACAACGCAAAATGGCAATATTTTTTCTGTTTTCTATGTTGCTTGGTGCATCTTTACAAATAACAAATACTTTTGGAGAACCTTTTTTACACGATTTTAGTAGTTTATTCCCAAATGCTTTTGCAGTTAAGCATCCTAGTGTTTTAATGTCTGTATCGCAAATGTCCGAAACTTTATTTATTTTAACTATTCCGTTTTTTTTAAAAAGATTTGGCATAAAAAAAGTAATGTTAATGAGTATGTTTGCTTGGGTTTTAAGATTTGGTCTTTTTGGTATAGGAAATCCCGGTGGCGGAATGATTTTTCTTGTTCTATCGATGATAATTTACGGAATGGCTTTTGACTTTTTTAATATATCAGGCTCATTGTTTGTCGAAATGGAATCTAAACCCGAAATTAGAGCAAGTGCACAAGGCTTATTTATTATTGTAACTAATGGATTTGGTGCTTTTATAGGTGGAATGGGTAGTGGTTTTGTTGTTGATTATTTTACAAATAACGGCATAAAAGATTGGCAAAATATATGGTTTAGTTTTGCAGTATATTCGTTAATTATAGGTTTGTTGTTTATGTTAGTTTTTAAATATAAACATAATCCTAAAGTATTAGAAAATTTTAAACATTAAATTTTAATACCCATTACAGTTATATCGTCAATTTGATAATTATTTTTTTTCCATTCGATTAAGGTTTTTTCGAGTAATAATTTTTGTTCGTTTGCAGTTTTGTTACTATTACTAATAAGTAGCCGTTTAAAAGGTTTGTATTTAAATTTTTTATTTTTTTCTCCTCCAAATTGATCTGCAAAACCATCAGAAAATAAATAAATAAAATCACCATTATTTAACTTAATTTCTTTTAGCGAAAAATTTTCGGTGCGTTTATATATACCTATAGGCATTTTATCGGCTTTAATTTCGTATAAAAATTTTAAATTTTGTGTATTAATTTTAGAATCGTCGAATAAAACAATATTTTTATCGGTTTTTATTTTTTTATTTTTTACTATATAAATAGGATTGTTTGCACCCGAATATTGTAAAACATTATTTTCTAAATTTAGTGATATTACAGACATATCCATTCCGTCTTTTTGTTCACCTTCTTTACCTGTTTGTTTAAGAGTAAGTATTATTTCTTTACGTAGTTTATTTAATATTTTGTCGGGTTGTGTAATTTTTTCTTTATTAACAATTTCTCGCAAAAAAGATATACCTAACATACTCATAAAAGCTCCCGGAACACCATGTCCGGTGCAATCGGCTATTGTTAAAATAAAATAATTATCGATTTTAGACCACCAATAAAAATCGCCACTTACAACATCTTTAGGTTTAAAGTAT
>JALSQC010000317.1 GCA_026985625.1 Bacteroidales bacterium
TATGATAATATTTCGACATAATCGTCGGGATTAATTTTTAAAACATCGGTAAGATATTGTTTTGGTGTCATTTTTTTACCGTTAACTGTAATTTCTGTAGGAGGAACTCCCATGTAATGATTTAAGATTGATTTTATTGTTGATATTACTTGATCTTCGTTCCAAGCATCTGATTTTTTAACTGATAATAAGTATTTGTGCATTTCGTTATACATTTCTTCATGTGTATAAAATTTTTGTCCGGGTAGTAATCCGTTATAATCAGACTCACGAACAACTCCGTGCATTTTATACATGCGTGTTACTGCGTTTCCTTCGGAGCCTTCGCTAAACTCTGTTGTTCCGCGTGACTCGACAAATCCTTTTGCCTTTTGAACATATTCCCAGTAAACTGTGAACATTTCTGATAGTTTTACTTTTTGTTTTGTTAAACGATAAACCTCTGACTCGTAAAAACTTGTTGTTGAAAAACACCAGCAAGTTCCTGTGTTTCCTTGTGATATTGGTTTGTTATGCCAAACTTGATTTTTATACATACTTACTTTATTAGGGTATGTTTTTCCTTTGGTGTCTAATTTTAATCTTTTATATGGTTTTTCGGTTTTTTGTTTGGCTAAAACACTGTTTATGTCTTTTAAAATAGTGTTGTAATAATAGCTTTCGCCTTTGTCATATACTTTAAAAACCGCATGGTCTTTTTGTGCTGTTGCTGTAATTGATATTGCAACTAAGGCAATAAAGGTAAATATTCTTTCCATTGTTATATATTTTATTTATTAATAATTTTTAAAAATAATAATTTTATTTAATTTTTATATTTTATATTACTCTTTTTATTACTCTTAATTTGTGAGTATATGTTTTTGTATCGTTGTTAAATATACCGTTAAAGTCTATATTGTCGATTCTTACTTTTCCCGATGCATGAATTATTTTTTTATTGTTTAAGATTATACCAACGTGTATAATGTTGCCGTCGTCGTTATCAAAAAATGCCAAATCACCTAATTTTGCTTCGGTCATAAAGTTTAACGTGCTACCTTGTTTTACTTGTTGACTCGCATCTCGCGGTATTTTTTTTCCATTAATTTTAAAAACTGTTTGTGTAAATCCTGAGCAATCTATTCCAAAGTTTGTTTTTCCTCCCCAAAGATATGGTGAGTTTAAAAATTGATATGCTATTTCTTTAATTGTTAGTTTTTTATTGTGTTCTAAGTCGTTAAGTAAAAAATATTTTTTATTGCCAAGTAAAAATGATTTGTCGGTTTTGTTAAAAAACGGCAACTCGCTACCTGCACAAATAAAGTTTGGCAGTTTTGAGTCTTCTTGATGCACAGCAGAAATCATATCCGGAACAATAACGGGATTGTCTTTTGTGTGTTTAACGTATGTTTCTTCGCTTATTTGATTGCATAATTTTTTATCTATCCATCCTTCGTAATTATCGTTATCTATAACAATGTAGCACCAGTTTTTAAGTTTTTTTGTAATTTTAAATGTTTCGCCAAATAAGATTTGTGTAGTCATTTCCGATTGTTCCTTTGGCTCTTTTCTTACAGGAATTATACTTAAATTAGCTATACCGAATTTCATAATTTTATTACTTTTTTTTAGGCTTATAAATTAACATAATTTTAATGACTAAAAAAAATGAGTTAAGAAAAATCTTAACTCATTTGTATTTTATTTTTTTTGCGTTGTTTTTTATAAGGCTTCAACTATTACTGCTCCTGCTCCTCCTCCGCCATTACAAAGAGCTGCTACTCCGTATTTTGCGTTGTTTTTGCGTAAAACACTAATTAATGTGGTTGTTATTCTTGCTCCTGTATTTCCTAACGGGTGTCCCAGTGAACAACCACTACCCCAAACATTTACTTTATCTTTGTTTAAATTTAGTTCTTTAATTGCTGCAAGT
>JALSQC010000318.1 GCA_026985625.1 Bacteroidales bacterium
AAATGATACCGGTCCTATGCATATATCGTTTGCTTTAAATAAAAAAACATTAACTTTATTTGGTCCTACATCGCCATTGCAATACGGAAATAAAAATGCGTATGTTATAAACAAAAAAATATATTGCAGTCCTTGTGTTCACGAGTTTATACTGTCGCCATGCAAGGGTAATAATGTTTGTATGCAACTTATTACTGTTGATGAGGTTTTTAATTTAGCATGCAATATTTTAAATAATAAAGTAAATATCGAAAATAAATGGCAAGATAATTTTGTTAATTTTGAAATAAACAGTAAAACCCTTGGTATTGTTAAACGTCAAAAAAGAATATAAAAAATTAAAAAAACGGGCGTTATATATATTTTTTTGCCTCGCTATAAGTTAATTGTCCGGGAGCTGTTTTGTCTTTATCGTTTACCGATACGTAGATATGCGGTGCTTCTGATTTTAGTGCTTTTATTCTTGAAATTTTACCTAATTTGCCCATATTAAAAGCTATAATATTTTTACTGTAATTGTATAATTTTAAGATATTGTTATTGTCGTAATTGTTTTTTGCAAAACATACAATTTTTATGTAATCGGGATTAAATTGTTTAATTTTACTAACAATTTGTATTAATTCAGAAAAAGCAGGAGTATTGTTAAAATTATGATAAGATATTATTGTTTTACAATTATTTAAGTCGGCAAATTGTTTTAATTCTTTAATATTTTTATTGTTAATATTAACATCTATATCTATTATATCGGCACCAAGTTTAACAGCCTGTTTTAGTTTTTGTATTTTTATGTTATCGTTGGTTTTATTGTCGATAAACGAAACTATAAATTTTGATTTTAAATTAAGTAATTGTTTTAACTCATTATTTGTAAAATCGAATAAATCTAAACGTAACTCAACAAAATTATAATTTTTGGCAAGTTTTAAATACTCGTTAAAATTTTCGGGATTTAAACTTACACAAAGTTTCATTTGTTTATACTTTTGTATTGTGTTAATATTAAGCAGATTATAATATTTTGGTTAAAAATTATAATTTTTTATAAAATAGTTTAGTTCTTTTATCGATATTGTTTCTGCAAAAACATTTCCTATTGATTTTACAAAAATAAAATCTAAGTTATTAATATTTTTCTTTTTATCTTTTTTTATTGACGAAATTAATAGTTTTTTGTCAACCGATACAGCGTTTGTTAAGTCTAAACTATTAATTAAGTTTTTTATTTTAATATTTTGCTGCTTGGATATAAATTGTTTTTTTAACGAAAAATCTACGGTAAATTTTATTCCTGCAACAACAGCTTGTCCATGCGACAGGTTTGTTTGTTTTTCGATTGCATGTGCAATTGTATGTCCAAGATTTAATATTTTACGTTTATTGTTTTCGGTTTCGTCGTTATTTACTATATCGGTTTTTAATTTTATCGATAAATTAATTAATTCGTAAAATACTTGTAAATTGTTTTGTTTTATTTTGTTAATATTTTTTATTATATAATTAAAAAAATTATCTCCTGATATTATCGAATGTTTTATAATTTCGCCAAGTCCGCAATAAATTTCTTTTTTTGGCAAAGTTTTTAAAAAGTTAATATCGCAAATTACAAATTGCGGTTGATTAAAAGTGCCTATAGTATTTTTATATCCTGAGAAATTAACTCCGTTTTTTCCTCCAATACTTGCATCTACTTGTGCCAACAAAGTAGTTGCAACAAATCCGAATTTTATTCCACGCATAAAAATCGAAGCAACAAAACCTGTTATATCGCAAACAACGCCACCTCCTACACCGAGCAAAAAAGTATTTCTATCGGCATTAAGTTTTAATAATTTTTTTATTATAACCGTTACTGTTTTTAATGATTTAATTTTTTCGCCAACACCAATTTCTATTATATCAAAATT
>JALSQC010000319.1 GCA_026985625.1 Bacteroidales bacterium
TGCTCCTGTAATTACTATCATAATTATTAATATCTATAAAAATAATTTTTTTTAAATACAAAGTTAATATTTATTAAGTCAAACTCAAATTTAAACTTGTTTTGCTTTATTTTTTAAAGGTTTAATCGCATGGCTATAACTCTTTAATTGGTTTAATCTGTTAATGCTTACATCAAATAAAAAAATAATTACAATATTGCATTATATTTTTTGATTGATATAGTTTAATAATTTTAAAATTCAACTATATTAACATAAATCAAAAATATATTTTATTTTTGTAGATTAAATTATTTAATTTTTGATATGATAAAAGTAAAATTTCCTGACGGAGCTGTTAAAGAATTTAAAAAAGGTGTTAACGGCATAGATATAGCAAACAGCATTAGCCCGAGATTAGCAAAAGATGTTATTGCTGTATCGGTAAATGGTAAGGTATGGGACGCTACCCGCCCTATAGATTTTGATTGCGATATAAAATTACATAAATGGGACGACGACGAAGGTAAAGATGTATTTTGGCACTCGTCGGCTCATCTTATGGCCGAGGCTTTAGAATATTTTTATCCCGGAATAAAATTTGGTATAGGACCTACAATAGAAAATGGATTTTATTACGATGTTGAACTACCCGAAGGTAAATCAATTTCTGATACCGATTTTAAAAAAATAGAGGATAAAATGCTGGAACTTGCACGTCAAAAAAATCAATATATAAGAACCGAGGTATCTAAAGCCGATGCATTAGATATATTTACTAAAAAAGGCGACCAATATAAAATAGAGCTAATAAACGATTTAGAGGACGGAACAATAACTTTTTATAAACAAGGTGAATTTACCGATTTGTGTAGAGGTCCTCATTTACCAAATACCGGACTTATAAAAGCTGTTAAACTTTTAAATATTGCAGGAGCATATTGGAGGGGAAACGAAAAAAACATACAGTTAACACGTATCTACGGAATAACGTTTCCTAAACAAAAAATGTTAACCGAGTATCTTAATATGCTCGAAGAAGCAAAAAAACGTGACCACCGTAAAATAGGAAAAGATTTAGAACTTTTTACATTCTCGCAAAAAGTAGGAAAAGGTTTGCCGCTTTGGCTACCAAAAGGAGCACAATTACGCGAACGATTAGAGAATTTTCTAAAAAAAGTTCAAAAAGATTATGGTTATTTGCCTGTAATAACACCACATATAGGAAATAAAGATTTGTATGTAACATCGGGACATTATGCAAAATATGGAGCCGATAGTTTTCAACCTATAAACACACCTGAAGAAGGCGAAGAGTTCTTGCTAAAACCTATGAACTGCCCTCATCATTGCGAGATATACAAATCAAAACCACGTTCGTATAAAGATTTACCGCTTCGTTTAGCCGAATTTGGAACTGTTTACCGTTACGAACAATCAGGCGAATTGCACGGTCTAACACGAGTTAGAGGATTTACTCAAGACGATGCACATATTTTTTGTCGTCCCGACCAACTAAAAGAAGAGTTTATAAAAGTTATTGATATTGTTCTTTATATTTTTAAAACTTTAAAATTCGATAAATTTATTACACAAATATCTTTGCGAGATAAAGACGATAAACAAAAATATATTGGTAGCGACGAAAATTGGAAAAAAGCCGAAAATGCTATTATAGAGGCAACAAAAGAAAAAGGGTTGGAAACTATTGTAGAATATGGCGAGGCTGCATTTTACGGGCCTAAACTCGATTTTATGGTTAAAGATGCAATAGGACGTAAATGGCAATTAGGAACAATACAAGTTGATTATAATTTGCCCGAACGATTTGAGTTGGAATATATAGGAAACGATAATCAAACACATAGACCTATTATGATTCATAGAGCACCTTTTGGTTCTATGGAAAGATTTGTTGCCGTGCTTATA
>JALSQC010000320.1 GCA_026985625.1 Bacteroidales bacterium
AAATAATAAAACCAAACCAAGTTTTAAATAAAATGCGAGAATATATAATTAAAGCCCTAAATCAACAAGGAAAAATAAACGAGCAAAAAGACGGAATGGATTTCTCGCTTTGTTTTATTAACACAAAAACTTTAGAATTAGAATATGCAGGAGCAAATAATTCTATATATATTATCGATAACAAACATATTGATACAGAAGAAAATAAACGCATAAAGATTATCGAACACGATAATTCTATTTTATACGAGCTAAAACCCGATAAAATGCCTATAGGATTTTATCCTAAAATGGATAACTTTACAAGCATAAAATTTAAACTAAGTAAAACATCAAAAATATATATGTTTACTGATGGTATGCCCGACCAATTCGGTGGCGAAAAAGGAAAAAAATTTAATTACAAAAGATTTAAAAAACTATTAGCCGATAATTTTAACAAACCATTACACGAACAAGGTAATATTGTTAATTTAGAATTAACAAAATGGCAAAATAATTTTGAGCAAGTTGACGATATTACACTTATAGGATTTGATATACAACAATAAAATATTAAGCTAAAAACTCTGTTAATTTAGTATTTAAGTCGGATATATTTATCTCTTTTAACACACCAAACTCAGAGTAAGAAATATGTCCTGTTTCTTCAGAAACAATTAAAACAAAAGCATCGGTATTTTCGGTTAATCCAAGAGCAGCTCTGTGTCGCATACCATATTTTGCAGGTAGATTTGTTTTATCGCTTAAAGGTAAAACGCAACGGGCAGCTATTATTTTATTTTCTTCGATAACAACTGCACCATCGTGCAAAGGCGAATTTTTATAAAAAATAGATTCAAGAATTTGACTTGTGATATCACTATTTATATAATCTCCCGAAGATATGTAAGACTGTAAATCATTAGCTCTTGAAATAACAATTAAAGCACCTGTTTTAGTTTCGGAAAACGATTTAACAGCTGTTATAATATTTTTTATAGATGTTTTTGTAATTGTATTCGACGACGAAAAAATATGTTCCAATTTAATTTTATTATTCGACGATAAATATTTAGAACCCAAATACAAAAAAAACTTACGTAACTCTTGTTGAAAAACTATTATTAATGCAATTATTCCAACACCCATAAACTGTCCTAAAATAGAACTTAATAATTGCATATTTAAAGCCTTAACAATAAGCCACAACAAATAAACACTAAAAAATCCAACAAAAATTTTTATAGCTATTGTTCCTCGTATAAAAGTATAAATTTTATACAAAATATAACCTACTAAAATTATATCAATAACATCTAATAATCTAATCGACAAGAACCCCATAGGCTAAAACTCTAAAAAATTAATTTTATTAAACAATTTAACAGCTTGTTTAGCCTCCTTAACATCGTGAACCCTTAATATATTAGCTCCATTTTGTAACGATAAAAAATTTAATATCGATGTTCCGTTTAATGCATCATTAGGACTTATGTCTAAAAGATTATAAATCATAGATTTGCGAGATAATCCAACTAAAACTGGTAAATTAAAAACCTTAAAATTATCTAATTTTTTTAATAAATAATAATTTTGTTCTAAAGTTTTTCCAAAACCAAAACCGGGATCAATAATTATATCATTAATTCGTAAGTTTTTTAACTTATAAATTTTATTAGTAAAATATTTAATAATATCGTCAACAACATTAGTATAATTAGTGTTATTTTGCATATTATCAGGTAAACCTTTCATGTGCATAATTATATACGGAACATTATATTTTGCTATAATATTAAACATTTTATTATCAAAATCTCCTGCCGAAATATCATTAATAATAGAAACATTGTAATTCGATATAGATTCATCGGCAATATTTGCACGTAAAGTATCAACCGAAATAATTAAATTCGGAAAATTTT
>JALSQC010000321.1 GCA_026985625.1 Bacteroidales bacterium
TGTAATTTATATGTTTTTATTTTGTTCATTAATCCTATTCCTCTGCCTTCTTGATTCATATAAATTATAACTCCTTTTCCTTCTTTTTCGACTAATTGCATTGCTTTATGAAGTTGAGGTCCGCAATCGCAACGTAAAGAACCAAAAATGTCGCCGGTAACACAAGAAGAGTGGACTCTAACAAGTATGGCTTCGTCTTTATTCCATGTTCCTTTAATTAGGGCTACGTGTTCTAAACCATTAGATATTTGTCTAAAAGGTATAAGTTCAAAATTTCCGTATTCGGTTGGCAGTTTTACTCTAACGCCTTTTTCTATAAGGCTTTCTTTTTTTAATTTATATTTTATTAAATCCTCGATAGAGATTATTTTAAGATTAAATTTTTTTGCTATTTTTATTAATTGCGGTAAACGAGCCATTGTTCCGTCGTCGTTCATTATTTCTACCAAAGCTCCTCCCGGATGCAATCCAGCAAGGCGGGTTAAATCGACTGTTGCTTCGGTGTGTCCTGCTCTTCGTAAAACGCCACGATCCTTTGCTTTTAACGGAAAAATGTGTCCGGGTCGCCCAAGGTCTTCGGGTTTTGTTTTGGGGTCGACTAATGCCTTAATGGTTTTTGCTCTATCGGCAGCGGATATGCCGGTTGTACAACCGTTACCTATTAAATCTACCGATACTGTAAATGGAGTTTCGTGTAACGATGTGTTTTTACCCACCATTAATTCTAAATTAAGTCTTTCGCAAACTTCTTCGGGAATTGCCGCACATATTAATCCTCGTCCTTCTTTTGACATAAAATTTACTATTTCGGGGGTAATTGTTTCGGCTGCTGCTATAAAGTCGCCTTCGTTCTCGCGATCTTCGTCGTCAACAACAATAATAATTTTTCCGTTTTTTATATCTTCAATTGCTTCGTCAATTGTATTTAAAACTGTTTTTTCTGACATATGCGGTATCGTATTTTTGTTTAATTTTTCAAAATTAATATTTTGTAATTAACGTATTATGTTTTTTAATATTTATTTGATTTTTATTGTATGTTTTTTTAATTTTTTAATTAAATAGCAATAGTTTAGTCAATAAAAATATAATGTTTATCAATAATATATTAATATTATTTGTATTGATATGTAAAAGAAATATATTTGTATAAAAAAAATAAAAAAATTAAGTAATGAATTTTATAATTTCAAATATAATTATTTTGATATATAAAGGGAATTACAAGTGTTTACTAAATATTAATATAAAATTATAAACTTATGAAAAAAATTTATTTGTTAGCCATTTTAATGGTTTTGTCATTTGCAATATTTGCTCAAATACCTGCAGGATATTATGATAGTGCTGCAGGATTAAACGGAGCAGCTTTAAAAAATGCTTTACATAATATTATTAAAAATCATACCGAGTATTCTTATGACGATTTAAGAGATTTTATACTTAAAAATACCGATGAAGACCCAAATAACTCGAATAATGTAATTTTAATTTATACAGGACGTTCGCAAGCAAAATCTACATTTGGTGGTGGAGCTAACGATTGGAACCGCGAGCATGTTTGGGCAAAGTCTCATGGCGATTTTGGAACAAGTGCACCGGCAGGAACCGATGCTCATCATATTAGACCCTCAGATGCTTCGGTTAATTCTACTCGAGGAAATTTAGATTTTGACAACGGAGGAAATCCTGTATCGGAAGCTCCGGGTTGTTATTACGATAGCGATTCGTGGGAACCTCGTGATGCTGTTAAAGGTGATGTTGCCAGAATGATGTTTTATATGGCTGTTAGATACGAAGGCGATAACGGAGAACCTGACCTTGAATTGGTTGATTATATTCCTTCGGCTCCTAATGGGACAGAACCTTTTTTCGGAAAACTTTCTACCCTTT
>JALSQC010000322.1 GCA_026985625.1 Bacteroidales bacterium
AAATTCGGGATTCTCGGGGTCAATTTTTAATGCTCGTTTTATAAAGAATAAACTTTCGAATAAATCGTTTTTATAATAATTAATTATGCCTATACCAAACCATGCTTCGGCAAGATTTTTATCTATATCTATTGCTTTTTTGTATGATTCTATTGCTTTATCGTATTTTTTAATTTCTTCGTATAGTTCGCCCAAATATGTTAATATTTTGGCATTTTTACTGTTGTAGTATAGACAGTCTTTATATGTTTCTATTGCTTGATCTATTTTTTTATCGTCGGCTAAAATATTTGCTTTGTTTATATATGCATAAATAAATTTAGGGTCTATTGCTATTGAGTATTCGTATGCTTTAATTGCTTGATTTATTTTGTTTTGATGTTTTAACGATTCGCCCAAATATAACCAAGCGGTTTTTGAAAATGCGTCGAAGTCGAGATAGATATTAAAATATTTTTCGCTGTTTTTATAGTTAAATATTTCGAGATAACACATTGCTAAACTATAAATGGCATCGGAATTAAAAGGATTTATTTGTATTAATTTTTTTAAGTATTTTATTGCTATTTTATAGTCCATATTTTTTTGAAATATTTGGGCTATTATCTGTAATATATCCTCGGTTTCGTCTTCGTCTGATAGTTCTAATGATAACTCGAAATATTTTATTGCTTTGTTATTGTTGTGTTGTTTTATGTATGCAAGTCCTTTAAAAAAATAAATATCTACATTTTTGTTTTCTACTTTTTCGAGAAAGTTTAATATTTTAAGTGCTTTGTCTATTTTGCCTGTTTCTACAAGTAATTGGGCTTTTTTTAGTTTTATAATATTTGAGCTTGGGTGTTGATTTGTTGCTATTTTTGTTGCTATAATTGCTTTGTTTATTTTTTGTGTTTCGAGGTAATAATCTATTATTTCTTCGAATTGATAAACATCAAAATATGTATTTTTATTTGAGTTTATCATTTTCTCAAATTTATTTATATTTTGTTGTAATTCGTCGTTGTTATATTCAAATAATTCCATAATATTTTACAAAGGTAAAATAAATATTATTGTTTAAGCAATTCTTTGCTTGTCTTTGCTCCGTGCGAACGCAAATAACTATATACAGGTCCAAGCCCTGATATATCTAATACTGTTCTTGCGTTTGTATTTTTTGAGTTTACATCGGCTCCATGCTCTACTAGATATTTTACTGCAGCTATGTTGTTATATTTTGCTGCCCATGCAAGTGTTGTCATTCCTGAGTAATCTTTTATATCTATTTTTGCTCCTTTTGATATAAGGTAATCGGCAAAAGGTATATTTTTTGTCATAAGAGCAACATAAATAAGTGAGTTTCCGGTATTTACGGTTTTATTAACATCGGCTCCTTTGTCGATTAACAGGTCTAAAATTTCTTTTTGTTTATATCTTACTGCATACCCTAAGGCTGTCCATCGTGCTTTGTTTTTTGCATTAATATTTGCTCCTTTGTTTAGGCAATCTTCGACTGTTTTTTTATCGCCTTTTGCTGCAGCTGTTATCATTTTATATTCTAATTCTTGTGCTTTTGCAAAAAACGATAGCAATGTAATAATAATTAATAAATATTTTTTTTTCATCTTTCTTTATGATTCTAGCATTTCTTTACTTGTTTTTGCTCCTTGTGAACGTAAATATTCTTTTATTTTTTCGTTTATTGTTATGTCTAAAATCGACCTTGCATTATTGTTTTTTGAGTTAACGTCGGCTCCGTGTTCTACAAGGTATTTTACTTCTTTTAACCTGCCTGCTTTTGCTGCCCATGCGAGTGCTGTCATTCCTGTAATATCTTTATTATTTATATTTGCATTGTTTTTTATTAGATAATCTGCAATATTATAATTATTTCGG
>JALSQC010000323.1 GCA_026985625.1 Bacteroidales bacterium
ATATACCGATTTTATAAAATCTAAATATAATAAATTATCAAAATTCGATAGTCCCGAACAAGCAGGTTTTCGCGATTATATAATGACCATAGACCCTAATATAAAAAGAGTTCCTTTAGAAAGGTTGTATCCTGCTTATTTACAAACAAAAAATTTGGAAAATTTAACAAAATCTGTAAATAATTTAACATGGACACCTGTTCCGTCTAATATGGGAGGGAGAACAAAGGCTTTAATGTTTACAACAAACAACAAACTATGGGCAGGAGCAGCAACCGGAGGATTATGGTATAATACAAATATTTTTAACAATAATACATGGACAACTATTAGCGACTGGTGGCCGGGCTTGGCAATAAGTTCCATTTGTCAAGACCCTAACGACACAAACACCATTTATGTTGGAACAGGAGAATACGAAACAGCTGTTTTAACATATCGAGAATCGTCAGGGATAGGTCACGGTATATGGAAAACAACCGATGGAGGAGCAAACTGGCAACCTCTACAGTCATCGTTTAATTTTGCTTATATTACCGATATTGTTGTAAAAAACGAGTCGGGCACAAGTGTAATATATGCAGGAACCGCATCGGGCGAATATCACGATAGCACTTTTCAATCGATACCAACCGACGGACTTTACCGTTCTTCCGACGGAGGAACAAGTTGGCAACAGGTTTTACCTAATATTCCCGGAACAAATGTTCCTTTTGCCGTATCGGATATTGAACTTGCAGCCGACGGTAAATTATTTGTAGGAACAACTCCTAATATTAACGGCGACGGAGGAGGATATATATTAATATCGTCAAGCGGACAACAAAACTCATGGACAATTGTTAGCCAATATAAAACCGAGATATTAACCGAAGCCGATTACAATATTCCCGGACGTGTAAAAATAGCATCGTCAAAATCTAATTCAAATGTAATTTATGCATGTTTTGCCGCAAAATCAAATACAATTACATTAGCTGATTTTCCTCAAACAATAGGAATTTATATTATAAAATCTACCGACGGAGGAAACTCATGGTCGCATGTAAATATTCCTGCCGACGAAAACGGTAAAAATTGGGCTTATCTTGCGTGGCACGCACTATCTATTGTTGTTGACCCTAACAACGAGAACAATATTTTTATAGGAGGTCTCGATGTATATAAATCTACAGATGGAGGAAACTCGTGGTCGAAATTATCGGACTGGTCTCAGATGTATTATGGAGGAGGAACCGATTTTGTTCATGGCGATATACATAGAATAGTTTTCGAAAATAACTCATCAAATAACATGGCAATAGCAACCGACGGAGGAGTTTTTTATACTTCCGACGCAAGTTCGCCAAATCCAACATTTTATCCCGAGAATAACGGATACAATACTTTACAGTTTTATACTTGTGCTATAAGTTCGCAAACAGGAAGCGAATACTATTCGGGGGGATTACAAGATAACGGAACTTTTTATCATACAAACCATGCTTTTAATATTAATGATATGATATCGGGAGGAGACGGAGCAAATACTTTTTTTGACAAAAATAATTCAACATATTTATTATCGTCAACTTATAATAATCAATATACCGTATATACCGACATCTCAAATTCAAATGGTTATTATATTAACGATTACGAAAGTGGAACTTTTGTTTCTCCGGCAGATTACGATTGGCAAAATAATACAATCTATGCAAATGCAGGCGATGTTACAGGAGCAAGAATTAATCAAATATTAAAATTAGAATTATACAACTCGTCGTATAACGGAACTTATATAAATACAAATACTACAACAAGTTTACCATATTCGTTTTTGCGATTATATAAAAATAATTCGGGAAATATTATTATATATACAGGAACACCCGATGGCAAAATATTTAAAACAACAAATATTAATAGCTCTCCAAGCTCTGTAGAGATTACAAACAATCAATTACCTAACGGATATATATCGTGCATACAAACAGGAAAAACCGACGATACAATTTTAGTAACTTTGTCAAATTACGGTATTCAATCGGTTTGGCAAACATACAATAACGGAGGTTTTTGGCGTAATATATCAGGTGTCAATTTGCCCGATATGCCTATAAGATATGCTATTTATCATCCGCAAAATACAAAACAAATAATGTTAGCTACCGAAACAGGAATATATGTTACAAATGATGCCTCGGCAACAAATGTTGTTTGGAATCCACAAAACGGAGGCTTGCCAAATGTAAGAACCGATATGATACAAATTCGCGAGACCGATAATCTTGTTCTTGCTGCTACCCACGGTAGAGGAATGTTTACAACTGTATGGAATCCTATTGTAACATATAAAAAATTAAACAAAATTAATGATAACCTGACAATATATCCTAACCCTGCACATGATTATATACAGGTGTTAAATAACAATATAAATGTTAACAATTTATGTATATACGATATGTCTGGAAATAAAATTATCGAAAAAAATATAAACAATATAAAAAAAATTAACATATCAACACTATCAAAAGGAATATATATATTAAAAACAAACACTTATAAAGGAACAAAAATTACAAAATTTGTAAAAAAATAAATTGTTGATAAACAAATTCAGGTTATTGTTTTTATTTTGTAATTTTACAAACTTTTTAATTTGATATATGATTAGTGTTGACGAATTTTTTGATTTATTTTTAACCGAACTTAAACAAAATATAAATTTAAGGACATATTACCGTTTTTTAAATAACGATAAATTATTTGATTTTAGAAAATCGTATTTTATTCAGCGATTAAATTACATAGCCGACAATATTAACAAAGGCGAAAAAATTTTTGATATTGGTTGCGGATACGGAACAACCGGATTTTTTCTTGCTTTAAACGGATATCAAGTTTACGGAACAACCGTAGAGTTTTATTTTGACCAAATAAATAAACGAAAAAATTTTTGGAGCAAATATGGCGATATAAGTTCTTTTACAATAGAATATAAAAATTTATTCGACGAACACCCTCCTAAAAACTCATACGATGTAATAATTACACAAGATGTTTTACACCATTTAGAACCTTTTAACAAGGCTGTAAAAATTATGTATAACGTTTTAAAAAAAGACGGAAAAATTATTGTTTGCGAAGAAAATGGAAAAAATATTTTAAACAATACCCGATTGTTTCTAAAAAGAGGAAACAAAAAAATAAAAACTATTTACGACGAAAATCTAAAAAAAGAAATACTAATTGGCGACGAAAATATACGTTCGATAAATAAATGGAATAACATTTTTTCCGAAAACGGATTTACAATAAATAATAACAAAACAGAATATATTAGATTTTATTTTCCTAATAAATTTAAAAAATTACCATTAAAAAAAATAATAGAAAAAGAACAAACCTTATGGCGAAAAAACAAATTCTTGCGTAATTATTTTTTTCATGGCGTTAATTTTATTGTAACAAAAGTATAAATAATGAACATAGCCGTAAATACACGATTGTTAATTAAAGATAAGTTAGACGGAATAGGCTGGTTCTCTTACGAAACCCTTAAACGAATAACGCAAAATCACCCCGAACATAAATTTTATTTTATATTTGATAGACCTTTCGATTCCGATTTTATATTTAGTAATAATATAGAACCTGTAATTGCATCGCCACAAGCAAGACACCCTATTTTATGGTATTTGTTTTTTGAATACGGAATTACAAAAGCTCTTAAAAAAACTAATGCCGATATTTTTATTTCGCCCGACGGTTGGCTATCGTTACGCACAAATGTTCCGTCGCTTACGGTAATTCACGACTTAAATTTTAATCATTTTCCCGAATTTATACCTTGGCACGTTAGAAAATATTATTATACATTTTTTCCGAAATTTGCATTAAAAGCAAAAAGAATAGCTACCGTATCAGAATATACAAAAAACGATATATCAAAAACATATAAAATAGACAAATCGAAAATAGACGTTGTTTACAACGGAGCAAACATTAATTATTTACCTATAAGCGAGGATAAAAAAAAATTAATACAAGACAAATATACAAACGGCAAACAATATTTTTTATTTATAGGAACAATTCATCCGCGAAAAAACTTAAAAAATTTATTATTAGCATTCGACAAATACAAATTAACAACAAATAACGATATAAAATTATTAGTTGTAGGTTCAAAAAAATGGTGGACTAACGATTTAGATAAAGCTTATAATAATATGAGATTTAAAACCGATGTAATTTTTTTTGGCAGAGCAAGCGAATCGCAACTAAAAGATATAATACCATCGGCTTTAGCTTTAACATATCCGTCGTTTTTCGAAGGTTTCGGAATACCTATTCTCGAAGCATTTTATAGCGGAATTCCCGTTTTAACATCGGCATCGTCGTCTATGCCCGAGGTTGGAGGTGATGCGGCAATTTATGTAAATCCATCATCGGTAGATTCAATCTTAAACGGATTAATAAAAATATCGTTAAACAACAATTTGCGAAAAAAACTTATACAAAAAGGATTCGAACAAAAAAACAAATTCTCGTGGGATAAATCGGCAAAAAAACTCTGGAATAGTATAGAAAGAGTTTTTTAATATATTACATTTGCGTAATTAAATACTTTTATATTATGTCAAATATAGTATCTTTAACAGAAGCCGCATCAATAGCTTTACACGGAATGATTTTATTAGCCCAAGCAAATAAACCTATGAACGTTATAGAATTAGCCGAAAAAACAGGTAGCTCAAAACACCATGTATCAAAAGTTTTTCAACGTCTTGTAAAAGATGGTTTTGTTACATCACAAAGAGGACCGTTAGGAGGTTTTAAATTAAATATTGACGTAAAAAAAACAAATTTATTACAAATTTACGAATCTATCGAAGGAAAATTACAGGTTTTAGATTGTCCCGTAAATCACCCTATTTGTCCATTTAATAGCTGTATTTTAAATGGTATTACTCAAAAAATGACCAAATTATTTAAAGACTATTTAGAGAATAATACTTTAAACGATTTTATAAACGATAAATTTATTAAAGTTTAATTTTTACATCAAATTTTTTGTTTTGCAAGATAAAAACTACCTATAATACTTGGTATTGCGATATTAATAATCCACAAAAACAAAGTAGCTGCAAATACACCCGATATATTATCCGAAAACATTGATATAAAATAAATCGATGCCGATGTTTTTATTCCTAAGTCGCTAAGCATAAACGATGGTATTATTGCTGAAATAAAATAAGTTAAAGCTATAGAAAATATTGCTTCGTCGTAACGTATATTAACATTAAAAATATAAAGCAAAATAAAAAACTGATTAATAAATATTACATATCTAAAAAAACTAAAATAAAATACCTTTATAAGTTCCTTAAATTGATATTTTTTTAATAAATTAATTTTATGTTTATTTTTACGTATAAACCTAAACTTTTTTAAAAAATTGTATATTAATTTTATTCTAAAATAAAAGAAAATTAAAATTACATTTATTGCAATTATTATTACAGATAATATTGCTTTTGATATAATGCGATTGTGTATATCGTTAAAATTTATAATTGTAACTAATGCTACCGAACCAATTATAAAAGTTATTAAAACTTGCGAATAACTTCCTACAATTGTTGCCATTATTCCGTTTATACGCTTTTTTTTGTGCAAAACAAAAATTCGTCCAAAATACTCGCCTACTCTGTTTGGTGTAAATACCGATACCGTTAAACCGGCTAAAACAGCTTTTAACGATGTTGTTATTTTAATTTTTTGGGCTTTTGATACTAAAAATCTCCATTTTACCGATTCTATAAACCAATTTGCAAACATTAATAAAAACAATAAAACAAATAATATATATTTTGTTGGCGATAATTCTTTAAAAGCATCTATAATATCGTATAAATTACTGTTTTTTAATTTAAAATAAATATAAAATAAAGCTATTGCTATTATTATAATCTTAAAAAAAACAAATAATATTTTAGATAAATTATTCTCCCTCAAAATTACTTGTAATTATTATTTATTAAATCAATAAATTGTTGATTATTAGATAGGTAAGCAAAAGATGGTTCGTTGTTTATACGGTTTAAATCGTCGAAACCAAGCAATAAAGCTTGTTTTAAATTTTTAAGAACTTTGCCTGTGTTTTTTTGTTTTGCCGATATTAAAGCTCCAAGATAATATGCCTCGGTATTTTTAGGATTAACGTATTTGTATATAGCATCGTATTTTTCGGCAACTAAAATCTGATTTTGACGCAAAGCCGTATTTGTTTGCATATAGCTAACCAAACCCAAAAAAGCTAATATACGTTTATTACTTTGCGATATATTATTGTTTTTTAAAGTATCCTTTGCTAGTTCTTTAATTTTTTTATTCCACCATACAGTATCTTTATAAACAAAATTTTGCATTAATTCTTGTTCTTTGTTTTGTTCGGTTTTTAATATATTTTTTTGTTCCGATACTTGTTTTTTATATAAACTGTTTTTTGATATTTTAGACAGTTCGTTTTCTATATCATCTGTTTTTATTAATCCTTTTAAAAAGTTATAAATTTTAAGATAAATATAATATGCTTTTAACTTGTTTGTTTTATTTGTTTTTTTTGCAAGTTTAATATTTTTATCATAAAACTCATTAATATAATTTTTGTTTAACGGACGCAAACCATCTCTAATTTCGTTAAATATTGTCCAATAAAAAGCATCTTCGATTGTAAGCGAGTCAGGCCACTGATGTTTTCCGTCGTAAATTATTAAATGATGATAAAAACTATCGGGAATATTTTTATTTAATTCTAAAAGTTCGTTTAAATTAAAATCGGTATTTCCTGCAAAACTTAAAATAGTTACTTTATGATTCGATAAAATATTTTGCATTAACCCTCCTCCACACAAAACACAACCTTTTATTAAATATTTATTAAAAGCCATAAGCGATGCAACACGTGCTCCTCCCGAAAAGCCCATTGTATATATTCTGTTTGTATCTATCGACAGCCTGTTTAATATATCGTCAAGCAAAGAATTAATTATATTGTTTATATGTTGATAATCGGTTCCGTTTTTCGAATCGTTCGATGCCACAAGCATATAACCGTATTTTTCGGCATACGATTTATATAAATTTATTGGCAAATCTCCGGAAGCATGCGGGTCAAAAATTATAAAAACAGGATATTTTACCGAATCGTTATAATTTGCAGGAAGATAATAAGTGTATGATGTTTTATTAGTATTTATTGTCCCTGTTTTTCCTTTAAGTAAAACTTCTTGCTTAGGCTCTTGTTCTGCTGTCGTTATTTTTTGTTTAGATTTTTGTTCCGACGAATTAGAACACGAAAAAAGCAAAATTGTAATTGTAAATAATATTATTATTTTATGCATTTTTTTAAATTATTTATTCCCAACCTATTTTTAACGAAACAAAAACACCGGGATAATTAAAACTTTTATCGGAATATGTATCTAACTCATCGACACCCATAAAGTAAGAATATTGTCCTCCTGCACTTATTCTTATATATTTTGATAATGTAGCCTCTATCTCTATTATGGGATTAATAATCGAAATATTATCATAAAAATCACGAATAGGCATTTTGCTCGATGTTAACGATAAACCACCAATAGCAAATTGCGATGAAATTATGGGATGAATACGTTTTTCGTGTAAAAACGAGTATCCCAACCAAAGCCCCATATAGCTTAACTCCAAAGTATTTCCTTTATAACTTCCTTCGCTTACAATAGGATTCGACAACAAGCCTGTTCCAAAAGCACCAACAAGATATTTTTTCGATACCATTATTGCTCCTCCTCCTCCAAGGTAAGCAATATTTTCGTTTTTTATTTTTGATATTGCAGTAAATACTATGGCGTGTCCCGAAAAATCAATATCATCGCTTACAAAACCCGTATTAGAATCGTTAAAACACGATGTTGTGTCTTGTGAAAAAATATTGTTCGATATTATGGTAATCAATATAAATAAAATTATTATTCTCATGTATTTATAATTTTATATTTTGTTAAAATTTAGTTGTTATATTCTTTTAATATTCTAACCTCGGTTCTTCGATTCTTTTTTCTACCCTCGGCTGTATCGTTTGATGCAACAGGTTGAGTGTCGCCATAACCCTTTGCCGTAACTCTGTTTGCCGCAATACCATGTTTTATTAAATAATTTCTTACGGCTTTAGCTCGGTCT
>JALSQC010000324.1 GCA_026985625.1 Bacteroidales bacterium
AGCAACATCGGGCGATTATCGAAAATTTTATTATAAGAACGGAATAAAATATTCGCATACAATTAATCCTAAAACAGGTTTTCCTGTTAATCATAATTTGTTAAGTGCCTCGGTAATAGCAAATAACTGTATGACTGCCGATGCTTTTGCCACAGGTTTTATGGTGCTTGGAGTAGAGAAATCTATGGCTATAGCAAGCAAAGATACGTCTATAGATATTTATTTGATTTATTCTGATAAAAACGACTCGTTACAAGTTAAAATGACCGATGGATTTAAAAAATATTTAATTAAAGAATAAAGTTTTTTTTGTTAATTTGATAATTCTATAGCCGACCTTATTCCAATTCGTTTATTGTTATTAAATCCGGCAACAAAAGAATCTTTAAATCCTAAATCACGCATTTTCTGACGGTAATTTATTGCTTGTTCGTAGGTTTTAAAATTACCTACCGTATATTTATACAAACCTTTATGGTGGTATCTGTAAACATTTAACCCTTTAAATATTTTAGATTTTGTATTTATTGGTTTTGTCGATGTTTTAATTTGAACTTTAAAGCTTATATTAATTGATTTTGGTTCGTTATATTTATTTGATTTTTTAGTGTTTTTAGCTATTAAAGGTTTTTTTGTAGTAAGTATATGATTTTCTATTAATTTGTATTTTGTGCGTGCAACTTTTCGATAGCAAGAATTAAAGTGCCACCATTCGGTTTGTATATTAAAAAAACCTGCTTTTTTCATTACTTTTCGTAATAGTTTGCGATTGTTTATTTGTTCTTTGGTTATTAATCCTTTTTTTAGCATTTGTTTTTCCATTATAGGATACGCAAGCTCTTTAAAACTATCGAAATCAGTGGCCATATCAAGAGGTTTGCCTCTACTATCGATAATACTTATATCTACGGCAGCACCAAAATTATGCAAAGAGCCGTATTTTGGGTTAGATAAATATTTAGGTCTTAGTTTATGCGATACTTTAATAGAATCCCACATCATTTGTTGTATGCTTCGCGGACGAACGGCATCATAAATTATCAGACTGTAGTTAGGAAAAGTATCTTTTAAATATTGTTGTGCTTTTTTAAGTTTTAAAGCAACATCGGGTTGTAGATATGCCTGGTCGAAATCGCCATACATATCAATTCCTAAAAAATTATTTTTGGTTGAATATCTAAGCAAAACTTTTATTGTAGAGTCAATATCGTGAATGTTTACTAACCCGTTTGCAATTAGTATTCGTTCAAAATCGGTAGTATCTCTTCCTTTTTTTATTTTTACTTTATTTTTTTTTATTTTTACAGTATCTGTTTTAGGTAATGTATCGACAGTAATAACATTTTGTTTTTCTAGTTCTTTGTGTATTTTGTTTGTGCAATTTTGAAACAAAATAAATATAAACGATATAATTAATACAATTAATATTAATATACGTAATATTTTTTGTTTCATTTAGTTATGTTGTTATTTGTTTTCTGTTGTTTTATTAATCCAATCGCTAATAATTTTAAGTGCTTCGGGCGAGAATGTCTCGTTTATATCTTTATAATTCTGTGGTAATCCTGTTTTGCTGTGTTGGAAAAGATGATTTAATTTAGGTAATTCTTTTACCGTAACGTTTTTATTACCGTTTTTAGATATATTATTTTTTATTGCTTTTAAATTTTTATCGGCTTTAACTTGCAAATCGTTTGAGCCACCTAAGGCAAGTACCGGACATTTAATTTTTTGTAAATAGTCTGCAGGATTTATTCTAATAAAATATTTAAACCATGGTGTTAGGCTCTGAAAAATAATTGAGTTTATAATATTTTTTGTTAATCCTTGATCTTCTTTTTCTTCCTCGGTAAGATTTTTTGTGTATTTATCA
>JALSQC010000325.1 GCA_026985625.1 Bacteroidales bacterium
CGTTAAATCATTCTCGAAAGCGTTAGCTACAAAAAATAAATTAATTTATTTTAATAAAAAAATTATTAAACATAAGCGTGTTAGATTTTTTATATTTTTTGTAAACATCTAAATCTGCTTCGCGTAACATAATATTATCTACATAAATAGAATCAACACCGTTATTTCTGCCCGGAAAATACAAATTATAACTTGTTTTATTATTTAACGGTTTAAACTTAAATTTTATAAGCGACCAATTATCTTTAACGGTTTTAGAAAATCTGCAATCGGTTGAATAATGCCAATTTGATTTGTTATTTATCTCGTCGTGTTCTTCCCAAATTACTTGAAACGATGTTCGCCCATAACCTTTATTATAAGCCCAAAAACTTAATATATAATTTTTTGTGTTTGATAACTCTCCGGCTTTAATTTTAAATAAAACCGTAGGTTTTGTTTTTTTTATTGCCTTGGTTCCCGATACGAATTTTATTTTACTCGATAAATTGTTAAAAGTTTCGATTCTAAAATATTTACTTGTGTCGCTAAATATAAATCCGTTTTTTTTGTGCAATGCGGTGTTTAATTCTTTATATTTATTTAGCAAAATTTGTTTATATTTTTTATACTCAAACAAATCGTCGTAACGTATTGAGTATAAAGAAAATTCGTTGGTTTTTAAAATTAATTTCGATTTTGATAGTATAAAATTTTCTTCGTTGGTTTTATCGCCTTTAGATAATACTATTAAAAAATCTTTTTTATTAGGAATATCATTAATTATAGATTTTTTGTAAAAATTCGGTAACAAAATACTTAACGATTTTTTTGTTTCGTTAATAGATGTTCTTGAACCCATACTACCAAGTATAGGTAAATTAAGATGATACGATAAAAGCATTGAATTTTTTACCGATTCGTGACTTCCTGTTATTCCAAAATCCTCGGAACCAAGGTGATAAAACGGTAAAGGAATAATAGCTTGATAGTTTTTGATATTTATTAAGTTAACAGCATTTTTTAAGTTGTTGTCTATTGTTAAGTTAAATTTATTATTAAAATTAAGCTCTTGTTTTGTGTTGCTTTTTTGAAAAAAAATACTCTCCGAAAAAAAAACTACTAACAAAAAAATAAATAAATAAGAAATAAGTTTTTTTGTGCTATATTTTGTATAAAAATAATGTAATATAATAACTGCAATAATATTAATTATGTAATAAAAAAACCACGAGAACCGTCCTAAACCTCTAAATTGGCGGAGATTAGGAATAATATCTAATAACTTGGGAAATCCATAAACGTGTGGAACTCCAAACGAAAATAACAATAATAAAAACGCCGAAAACAAAAATAATAATAATGTTTTGTCTATAGGAATTATAAATTTTTTAATAAATAATTTTTTTATCAAAAAAAATGTAATTAATAAAATACTTAAATTGGCAATTATTCCTATGTATGCTATTCCCTCAAAAGGCTGTTCGTTAAACGTTATAAAAGTTTTATATAACGATTTTACAGGTTCGAACGATGCAATAAAAATTGTTTTTAAATAAGAGTGATAATAATATAATCCGGCTGGATTTGTCGAACGGTTAGTATGTGTGTCGATAAATATTAAGACTATATAAAAAATAAGAATAGGCAATAAACTTTGTAAAGAAAAATTTATTGCAAATTGTTTTATCGTATATTTTTTTGTAAAAATAAATTTAAAAAATCCGGTTAACGATGTAAATAAAAATAACGATAAACCCATATAAGGATGCATAAAAAAACCAAAAACAGTAGTTGCAAAAATTATAGTATTACTTTTTAAACTATTTTTTGTATTTATTAAAAAATATAAAACCAAAGGATAAACAAACAAATACGACAGACTGTAATGTCCGTATATTCGCATAAACTGTGGCGATAACAAAACAATAGCCCAAGCACCTATAATCGAAAAAAAGAAATTAAGTTTGTAAAACTCAAAAATTTTAAAAAACAAAAAAATCGAAAAAATAAACGATAAAAATATAAATAAATGCATAATTGCAATATCAATATTTTTTATTGACGGAAATAAGTTTGAAAATAATTTTAAAGTAAAAGATAATGGAGGTTGCGAATCGGTAAAAATAAAATTCTCACCATAGGGGTAATTCATTCCGTTAAAATCAACAAAACTTTTGTTTTTATCGATATAATATTTATAAGTATAATAATTTTTTATTGCATCGCCTTTGTCGTTTAATAAAATACTATTTGGGTTAAAAATTATTCTATTATAAAAAAATAATATGGGTATAATTGCCAAAATCCAAACAAAAATATTTTTTCTTGCGATTACGTTTTTTATCATTATTTAAAAAAATTATTTTGTAAAAATAAAATTAAATACTTATAAGTCAACAATAAAAGCTCCTTTTTCGGCAACATTAAAACATTTTATGTTTAACCGTTTACATTGTGATATTATTTTTGTAGCGTTTTTTTTAGAATTTGACGAGTCTATAATTAATGTCTTAAAATTATAATTATCGGTAATTTGTTTTATATCGGGCATAATGTTGTTTGCTATTATAATAAAATCTAAATTTAATTTTGACAAATTGTTTTTAGGTAATTGATTTTTATTATTTAAAATTAGTAATCGCTTGCCGTAATAATCTATATATTTATCTTTTATAAAAATATTTCTGTTATCAAGCGTAATAATATTAGAAAAAATATAATTTGAATTTAATTTTTTTAAATCAACAATTTTCTCGTTTTTTAGTCCTAACGACAACCAATTATTTTTTATGTAAAACATTAAATTATTGCGATTTGATTTATCGTTAAAATCAGAGATTAAAACATTATCGGCTTGGTCGATAAAATTATATGCCGAAATTCTGTCTATATTGTAAATAATGATTTTTCGATTAATTAAAGTTTCGTTTTTTTCAAAAATTAATAATCCTAAAAATAAAATTACAGATATTAAATTTAATCTAAACCATTTATGTTTCTTATTTACAATAAAAACCGATAAAATAAAAATAATAATATAAATAAAAATTAAATCGTATTTTGATATGTAAATATTAGATATGGTAGAATGTGGTAAGTTTTCGATATTTTTTACCGAAAAGTTTAATAATCTTAAAACAAAAACAAGAGCTTTGCTCAAATAAACCGAAATAAAAGAAATGTTACTAAAAGCAAATAATGTAACCGCTAAATAAATAATTATTGCCGTTATTGGTATAACAATTACATTTGTAAGCAAAAAAAACAGCGGAAATTGATGAAAATAATAAATTGATAACGGAAAAGTTCCTATTTGAGCGGCAATAGATACCGATATTAAAGCCCATATTTTGCGAGGCACTAAACTTTTAAAATGCAATAACTCAAAAATTTTTGGCTGAAAAAATACTATACTTAAAACAGCTAAATAACTTAACTGAAAACCTACATCAAAAATTAAATACGGATTAATAAGCAACAAAATAAAAGCCGACGCTGCCAATGTATTATATATGCTTGTTGTGCGTTTAAAAGCAGAACCTATTGCAACAAACGAAAACATAAGACTTGCCCGCAATACCGATGCCGACAATCCTGTTATAAATGCGTATGTAAAAAGTAACAATATAATTAATAAAATTTTTAAAATTATACACGCCTTGCATCGGTTCATAAAAAATAAAATAGAATTTAAGATAAGGTAAATTATTCCTACGTGCAAACCCGATACTGCTAAAATGTGCATAGCTCCCGATTTAGAATACCACGCTTTAACCTCCTCGCTTAATTTATCTTTATAGCCCAGAGTTAATGCCGATAACACAGCATACTCGTCGTTTTTAATGTTTAAACGCTTGTAAACCGATAATAATTTTTTGCGAATTTTTTGCGAGAAAATACTAAAACTAAAATTTGTATTATCATCTATTTTTTGCCAATTATTCGACTTTAAAAAAGCTTGTTGCGATATAAAATGAAACATTAAATACGATTTATAATCGAACTCGTTAGGATTATTTTTGTTTTTTATTTCGTTAAAATCGGGACTAAAAATAATTCTGTCGCTAACATTAATATTTTGCGATTTTTTATTTTTTTCGAGATACAATATTGCCTTACCTTCGCTTGATTGCCAAACGTTTCCATTAAAAATATTATTAATCTCGACTATAACTTTTATAGATTTATTTTTATCTTGCGGAATCTCCGATATTGTGCCTATAATAAAACCGTTTTTATAATTAATTATGTTATCCGGTATTTTTTTGTTATCGACAATTAAAACTCCCGACAAAAACAATAAAACATAAAAATAAATACCTGCAAATTGTGCAAAAAAATATTTTTGCCGTATTTTTTTAATAGAGTTTAATACTATAAAAAGTATTACTAAAAAAATTAAAGCTAAAAGAAAATAATTGTTTATTTGAGTATTTATTTTTGTTTTTAAAACTATTCCGACAATAAACGGAATAATTAATCTAATAAGAGGAATTTTATGTATTTCTTCTTTTATCAATCTTTTATAACAAAGTTAATTGTTTTTATATAAAAAACCGATTTTTTAATAATAAAAATTATATTATGTTTAATTTACAAAAAATTTAGTTATTTTTTCAGTATCATTATATTTAACTCTTAAAGTATAATCTCCTTTACGTAAATTGCTTAAATTATACAAAAATCTATTGTAACCCGCATTTGCATTAACATAATATTTATCTATAATTTTTCCTGTATTATCATAAATCGATAATTCCAGGTTATCTGACTTTGGCACAATTATCTGAAAATTAATACTTTTGTCGGCAGGATTTGGATATGGATTTAACAAGTTAAAATTATTATCAAACGACAAGCATTTTTCGTTATTAGTTACATTGTTATCGTAATAATTATCAAAAACAGGATTTGCCGATATACATTCAAATTTTACATCTTGATACTCGGGTAATTGATAAATAGTAGAAAAATCATAATGTAATATTTGTCCCGAATTTAATGTCCCTGTCCATATTTCTTTAATCGTAGAACCATTATCGATATTTAAAAATAATTCGATTTTATTAATTGGCAAAGTTCCTAAATTTATTAAATCTGCCGATGTTGTTAACGAATTGTTTTTTAACAAATATTGTGCATCGTATATACTCAAATCTATTAAAGGAACAATTGATTTTATTATTAGCGACGATGAGTCTTTACAACCATATATATTTGTTTTTATTAGTTTAATAACAAACGAACCACTATCAATATATGTGTGATTAACAAAATTGTCGGTAGAAAAATAACCATCACCAAAATCCCAATACGACGACGATAACGAATCTACAATAACAGGTTTTACGTTAAAAGGTGTTACTCCTATGAGAGATTCTAAATAAAAACTAGCATTGGGAGTATTATTTATTTTTATATTTTTTGACGAATATCCTTTACATCCTTGTTCCGATGTTACGCTAAGTCCTACCGTATATTGTCCGGTATCGGCAAAAATAATTTGTGGATTTTTGGCAGTTGATGTAAATAACGAGTCAAATTCCCAATATCTGTTAACAATAGGAACATCGGATTTACTGCTGTCTATAAAATTAATATAACTATTTACACATAAAACAGTATCTGTTACAAAATTAGAAACAGGATTATCATAAATAATTATAGGTTTTGTTATTGTGTTTGAACAGCCATTAATAAGTTTAGTTGTTAATGTTACATTAAAAGTGTCGTTTGTGGCATAGCTATACGTAGGGTTTGTTAACGTTGATGTCCCTCCGTCGCCAAAATTCCAATTACTTGATATTACTTGCCAAATTCCTTCGTCGGGAGTTTGGTTTATAAATATGGTAGAAGAATTTTTACAAGTATTTGATGCCGAAAAATTACTTGACGGTGATTTTTTTATTAAAATTGATTTTGTAACAGTATCTTTGCAATTATTATTTGTTGTAGTAATAAGCGATATATTATATGTTTGCGATGTGTCAAAAACAGTATAACTATTTTTATCAGAACTAAAAGTTCCGTTTCCAAAAATCCATAACCACGAAACAATTGTATCGTTAATAATTGTTGAGTTGTCGGAGAAATAAATCGAATCTTTTGAACAAGGATTAGTATAATTAAAATCTGATGTTGGTAAAGGATTTATTTTTATATTTTTTGATATTATATTTGTGCAGTTGCTATCGGTTAAAATTTGCAATGTAATATTATATGTTCCTGTGTCGTTATATTGTATTGCAGGATTTTGTTGTATGGCAGAATCGCCATTTCCAAAAGACCATTGCCATGATATTATATTTGAATTATCGGTAGTAAAAGATGTGTCGGTAAAAATGGTAATATCGTTAAAACAGGTATTTAAATAACTAAAACCAATAATAGGAGCTTGCCCGTGAGTTTGAATGTTTATAGTGTCGGTGGCAACGCAACCTATTGTGTTTGTTGCTGTAACCGAGTAATTTCCTGCTGTATTGATAACAGTATAGTCGGTTGTGTCGCCATTATTCCATAAGTAGTTTGCCGTTTGGCTTGCGCCTGTTTGTAAATATAGGCTCTGCCCTGCACAAAGTGATGTGTCGTTGCCAAGTGTTGTGGTTTCGGGATAATGGTCAATACTTATATATGCTGTGTCGGAGTTGTAAACACAGCCAAAACTGTCAGTTATTTGCACATAATATTCTCCTGCTTGCGATATTGGCATTATCGAATCTGTAGTAATATTATCTTGCCACAAAAAAGTGTAGTTTGTGTCTTGTAATCCTGCATTCCATTTTATTGTATCGCCAAAGCATATAAGCGTATCTGCTAATTGTTGGTTTATTTTCGGATAATATACCATAAGAGAATCACTACTCTCAAAACCAAAAATATCGGTTACCGTTACACTGTATTGCCCGGGTTGATTTACCGAAATTGTTTGCGTTGTATCACCTGTGCTCCATAGGTAGTTTGTAAATCTTGCTCCTGCGTCTATTGTTGTGTCGCAGAAACCGTAGGGTACATGTATATCGTAGCCGAGGTTTGCAGGTGGGGCGTATTTGTAGCGTAGGTATTGTTCGTTTAAGTAATTTAAACTGTCTTTTATTGGCGAATAATAAATAATAAGTTCGGCTAATTCTCCGTTAAATTTTTTGTAAGTACCATACCAATATGCGTATCCTAATCTATCACAAATAAAAGGATATCCATACATTGAAACAGAATCTGATATTTCTGAATTAACTTGTAGTTTAGCGAAATATGATTGCCAATAATCACCATAATGTAAAGTATCATAAAGGGATTTTATGTAAACAAAATCCATATAGTTCTGATGATTAAAGTTAATATTTCTATTGTTTTTAACTTTGAAATTTGTATTTCCAAGATTAAAAAACAAACCAACTGCACTAATATCAGATTTTCCTAAAATATAGCTTCCGTAAGTTAATTCTTTATTTTTTGCGATGCTATAGATTGTAATCCCAACTTTTTCAATACTATCAGTAAAATCCATATATTCATTAGCAGAAGTAAAAGAAACGCAAGGTTTATTATTAATCAAACTATCAGTCCATAAAGGCTGTAAAGAGTTATCATTTTGAATTAAGTTGTTTTGATTTGGACTTAAATCTTTCCATTCTTTAACTTTTCCTGATTCAAAAATTATATTAGAAGTGTCGGCATCTAACCATAAACCTATTGAGTTTATACTATTGGGACTGAAAATAAAAAAACTACGATAATTAGACCAATTTGTATAATTTGTACCATCAAAAGCTCTAACTCTACAGAAATATTGTGTACATATTTTAAAAGTATCTATTTTACAAATGTTTGTTGGTATAAAATTAGTATCAGCTAATATTGTAGCAAATGTAGTGTCTGATGAAATCTGTAAATTGTAAGAATAACCGATTAAGGATTGATAATTCCATTTAAATGTAATAGAGCTATCAGCCGTAGTATAATTATTATTAGGAAAAATAAAACTTAGTTTTTGAGAAAAACCCAGATAAGAAATTAGTATTAATATATTTAATAAAATTGTTTTATACATAATAAGTTATACAGCTCGTCTAAAAAGATATAATTATAATGCTAATTTACGAGAAATATTGATATTTTCAAAAATATATTGAAACATCGATGAGTTTTTAAAAAATTGCATAAATGTTTTTAAAATTGGTTTTTGTGGTTCAAAATGGTTTTTTTGCTAA
>JALSQC010000326.1 GCA_026985625.1 Bacteroidales bacterium
ATGGTTTTGGCGATGGTTCTACTATTTTATTTATATAAACAAAGCTTGCTTTGTTTCCATCGACAGTTGATTTTCCGATACCAATTTTCCAATTTGTATCGTCAACCATTTTGTTTTCGTCTTTTTTAAATATTTTATCTTCTATTGTAACCATTGATTTATCTTTTTTTGCTATTTTTTTAAGTAAGTCTAATGTTTCGGCTTTGTTTAGATTCTTTTTTATGCGTTTTAGTGCTATTTTTCGGGCTTTGTCGTTAATATTTGCCGGAACGGTATAAATTGATGCATCAACTCGTTTGTTCCATAAATAATTGTTTTTGTGTTCGTTATAATATTTATGTAATCCTGCGGTATCTTTTATTGCTTTTGTCCATACCATTTTATCGGTTAGGTTAAATAGTAATATTCCGTCGTGATATTCTTGCAAAAGGTATTTAAACTCCGGATATTTTTGGGGTAGGCGAGATTCTTCGTATTTTATAATATTATCGTCTATAAATTTGTTAAATAGTTTGTTTACGTATGATTTTATATCTGTTTTGTTTAATGTTTTTTTATTGTTTGCCAAATAATCGGCAAATTCTTGTTGTGAGTGTTCTTTTCCGTCTAATGTGTAAAGTGTTTTTGTTAGTTTTGCAGCTTTTGATTTATTCCATTTTCCTGTAAATATTGTATTGTCAACAACTTTATAAAAGTCTTTAAGTGAGTTTTTGTTATATGTAAATTTATATTCGTTTTTTAAACGGGCAATAACTGCTTTTCGGCTTTGGTTTGCACGTGCATCTTTTGATAGTTTTGCTTTAAGTTCGTCTTTCATTTGGTCGAAATTGCCAAGTGGTTTAGTATCTATTAGTTTAATTATATGCCAGCCGAATTTTGTTTGTATTGGTTGTGAGTAGTCGCCTTTGTTTTTTAGACTAAAAGCTGCGTTTTCGAATTCGGGCACCATACGTCCTGTTCCAAACCAAGGTAATTCGCCTCCTTTTCGTCCTGACCCTTTGTCGTCGGAGTATTTTTTTGCAAGTTCGCCAAAATTTTCTCCGTTTTTTAGTTTGTTAAAGATATCGTATATTTTTTCTTTTGCTTTTTTTCGCTCTTCGTCTTTCATCGACGGGGGAGTTGCAATCATAATATGTGCAACTTTTATTTTTCCGGGATTTGGTTTTTTGTCGGTTAGTTTAATTATATGATAACCGTATTTTGTTCTAACCGGGTCTGATATTTGGTTTAATTTTAGGTGATATACTGCATTTTCAAAAGGATAAACCATTTGAAAAGCCGAGAAATATCCTAAATCGCCTCCGTTATTTTTTGCCGATGGGTCGTCGGATAATTCTTTTGCAAGTTTAGCAAAGTCTTCGCCTGCAAGTAATTGTTTTTTTATTTTTTTTGCTTTGTTGTATGCTAATATTGTATCTTTTGGACTTGCATTTTTGTCTACCATAACTAAAATATGGCTTGCTCTAACTCTGTTTTGTTTGCGTTGGTATGCTTCTTTTATAAGTTTTTCGTCAACGGCTTTGTCGGTTAAATATGGTTTTGTAAGTTGTTTGCGATATCCTTCAAGTTCTTTAATAAATGATTTGTTGGTGTCTAATTTTTGGTTTTCGGCTTCGATAACTTTAAGTTTAAAATTTTCGAATAGTTGTAAGTAATCGTCAACCGATTTTACGTTGTTTATTGAGTTTGTATTATTTTTTTTATAAATTCTAATAAATTCTTGTTTTGGTATTTTTTTGTTTCCTATTGTCATTAAAGTTTCGGTTTGACTAAAAACAATGTTAGCAATAAAGATAGAATAAATTAGAAATAATATTTTTCTTTTCATTTTTGTATATTTTTTTAAATTTTAAACATTAATATAAACTAAAAAATTGCATATTTATTATCTGCTGTAATTTGGTGCTTCGCGAGTAATCGTAACATCGTGAGGATGACTTTCGGTTATTCCCGAGTTTGTAATTCTTACGAATTTTGCATTTTTTAATTCGCTGATTTCTTTTGCTCCGCAATATCCCATTCCTGCACGTAGTCCTCCAATAAGTTGGTATATAACTTCGGATACTGTTCCTTTGTATGGCACTCGAGCTGCTATTCCTTCGGGGACAAGTTTTTTTATATCGTCTTCGACATCTTGAAAGTATCTGTCTTTAGAACCTTTTTGCATTGCCTCGATAGAGCCCATTCCACGATATGATTTGAATTTTCGTCCTTGAAAAATTATTGTTTCGCCGGGTGATTCTTCGACACCGGCTAATAGTGAGCCTGCCATTATTGTATCGGCACCTGCGGCAATTGCTTTTGCAATATCGCCTGAGTATCTTATTCCACCATCGGCAATAACGGGTATATTGTATTTTTTTGCTATTTTAAAAACTTCGTAAACTGCCGATAGTTGAGGAACTCCTACTCCTGCAATTATTCGTGTTGTGCAAATAGAACCTGGTCCTATACCTACTTTTATGGCATCGGCACCTGCTTTTATAAGGTTTTCGGCTGCATCGGCAGTAGCTATATTTCCTACTATTATATCGGTGTTTGTAAATTGTTGTTTGGCTTTTTTTAATGTTTCTATAACTCCTTTTGAGTTTCCGTGTGCTGTATCTATTACAATGGCATCGACATCGGCATCGACAAGGGCTTTTATGCGTTCCATTGTATCAAATGTAACTCCAACACCTGCAGCTACTCTTAATCGTCCTTTTTTGTCCTTGCTTGCATTAGGGCGGTCTTTGGCTTTGGTTATATCTTTATATGTTAATAATCCTATTAATTTGTTATTTTTATCTACAACAGGTAGTTTTTCGATTTTATATTTTTGTAAAATATCGGCTGCTTTTTCTAAATCGGTTGATTGGGTTGTTGTAATAATTTTTTCGTGAGTCATTACATTTTTTATGGGTATAGTCATGTCTTCTATAAATCGTAAGTCTCTGTTTGTTACTATACCTACTAATGTTTTGTCATTGTCTATTACGGGTATTCCTCCTATTTTAAATTCTGCCATTAAGTTGAGTGCTTGTCCAACTGTTGCTTCTTTTTTTATTGTAATTGGTTCGTAAATCATACCGTTTTCGGCACGTTTTACTTTTTTTACTTCTTTTGCTTGTTGTTCTATCGTCATATTTTTATGGATAACTCCAATTCCTCCCTCGCGAGCAATAGCCATTGCCATCTGCGACTCGGTAACGGTATCCATAGCTGCTGATATTATTGGTATGTTTATTTTTATGTTTTTTGAGAAATATGTTGATATATCAACGTTTCGGGGTAGGATTTTTGAGTATGACGGTACTAATAAAACGTCGTCAAAAGTTAATCCTTCGTATGTAATTTTATCTTCTAAAAATGACATAATTATTAATTTAAATAAAAATGTTGCAAATTACAAAAAAACGTTTTTTTATTATTATAATTAATAATAATTTTATTTTTTAATTAACAAACCTTAACTTTATTTTACTGTATAAGTAATAAATATACTATGTATAAATATTTTTTAGTGTAAAAAGTTTAAATTTGTAATTATAAATTATTTTATTTGACTGAGGCAGAAAAAATATTATCTAAATATTGGGGGTTTCCTAAATTCAGGGAACTTCAGCAAGAAATTATTAATTCGGTTCTTGCCGGTAAAGATACTCTTGGTTTAATGCCTACAGGAGGGGGAAAGTCTATTACTTTTCAGGTTCCTGCGTTAATGAGCAATGGTATTTGTATTGTAATTACTCCTTTAATTGCTTTGATGAAAGATCAGGTGGAAAATTTAAAAAATAAAAAGATTAAGGCTGCTGCTATTTATTCGGGAATGTCGTATCACGATATTGATATAACTTTGGATAATTGTGTTTATGGAGATTATAAGTTTTTATATGTCTCGCCCGAGCGATTATCTACTGATATATTTGTAGAAAGGTTAAAAAAAATGAATGTTAATCTTTTGGCAATTGATGAGTCGCATTGTATATCGCAATGGGGATACGATTTTAGACCTGCATATTTAAAAATAAGCGATATACGAAAATATTTACCCGATGTGCCTGTTCTTGCACTAACTGCAACTGCAACGCCAAAAGTTGTTGATGATATTCAGGATAAATTAAATTTTAAAGAAAAAAATGTTTTTAGAAAAAGTTTTGAACGTAAAAATCTTATTTATCTTGTTCGTAAATCAGAGGATAAAGAGGCTTATCTATTAAATGTTGCCCGAAAAGTTAGGGGAACAGGTATTATTTATGTGCGTAATAGAAGGAAAACTCAACAAATAGCAAGGTTTTTACGTCAAAATGGTATTTCGGCCGATTTTTATCATGCCGGATTAACAAACGAACAACGCGAGAAAAAACAAAATAACTGGAAAAACGATAAAACGCGTGTAATTGTATCTACAAATGCTTTTGGAATGGGTATAGATAAGCCTAATGTAAGGTATGTTATACATATTGATATACCTAACTCGTTAGAGGCTTATTATCAAGAGGCAGGACGTGCCGGACGTGACGAAAAAACAGCTTATGCCGTTTTATTGTATAATAACGAGGATATTGAGAATTTGCGAAAACAGATTAAAGATAATTTTCCTCCAATTGATTTTATAAAAAGAGTTTATAGTTTGTTGGGTAGTTATTATAATATAGCAATAGGTGCAGGTAAAAATCAATCGTTTAAATTTGATGTTAGAGATTTTGTGTCAAAATATAATTTGGAGGTTATAGAGACTTACAATGCTATAAAATTATTACAAAAAGAAGGATATATATATTTTACCGAGTCGGTTTTTATTCCATCTAAATTAAAATTTAAAGTCAATCGGCAAGAGTTATACGAGTTTCAGGTTAAAGATAAAATATTTGATTATATAATTAAATTAATTCTTAGAAATTATTCGGGAGTTTTTGATGAGTATATAAATATTAGCGAAAGTTTTTTGGCAAAGCAAATAAAAGTAAAAGAAGATGTTATTGTAAAATATTTGATATACTTGTCGAAGCAGGGAATTATTAATTATGTATATAAAATTCAGGAGCCGGTAATTCAATTTATGCAGGAACGTTTAGATAAAAAGAATCTTAAAATATCTAAAGATAATTACGAAAAAAGAAAAAAAATATTTGTAGAAACTATAGAATATGTAATAAATTACGCTTCGTCTGATAATAAATGTCGAAGTCAATTGTTATTGTCGTATTTTGGCGAAACCGATTCTTATAGATGTGGTAATTGCGATGTTTGTAAACGGCGGAATGAATTAGGATTAAGTAAATACGAGTTTGATATTATTTTAGAGGAAATTAAAAAAATATTAAAAAACGAAAACGTAATGTTAAACGATTTGGTAGCTAAAATAAAATATAAATCTAATAAGGTTATAATGGTTATACAATGGTTGTTAGATAATGATAAAATAAAATACGATAAAAATCATAAGCTTTATTGGTTTTAGTTATTGGTTTGTGTCGAATAAAACAATAATTAATATTTAATTATATCATAAAACTATTATTTTATATTTTTAAAAATATTTATAATGATTTTTTCTTCGGTTTGCCAGCATAGTTCTTTTGTTGCTTTAATTGTATTTTTTTTATAAAAATTAAGTTTTTCGTTATTGTTTAGCATATTGTTTATTTGTTTTGATATGCTTTCTTTTGAGAAATTGTTTATTAGTTCGCCTACTTGATATTTTGTAATTATTTTTTTAATTTCGGGTAAATCCGATGCAAGAACAGGAACATTTGAGTGTATATAATCGAATATTTTATTTGGTAATGCATAGTAATAATTTAGACTTATATTTTGTTCGAGTGATATTCCTAAATCTGCTGTTTGTGTTATTTGTTTTAATTTGTCAAAAGGAATTTTTCCTTTAAATTCTACTTTATTATCTAATTTTAGATTATTTGTTAATTTTTTTAGATTTTGCAGTATATCGCCATGTCCGACAATTATAAGTTTTGCATCGATATATGGCATTGCAGTTATAATTTCTTCTAAACCTCGTCCAATATTTACGGCTCCTTGATATAGTATAATTTTTGTGTTATTTTTATTATTAATTTTTAGCGTTTTTGTGTTATCGCAAATAGGTATATTTCTTACTACTTTAAAGTTTGTGTTATATTTTTTATTGTAAATGTCGGCAATTGATTGGCAAACCGTATATGTGTTTTTTAATTTTGGCAGTATGTGTTTTTCTATTTTTGTCCAAAAATTTTTAACAAATTTGCGGTTGTTTAATTCGGGAACTTCTGTGAACAATTCGTGACTATCATAAACAATTTGCTTTTTTCTTATTTTTGATATGTAATAACAAGCCGGTAATGTATCTAAGTCGTTGGCAATAATAATATCATAATCTGAGAATAATAAATAAAAAAATAATTTAATATTATAGTTTGCATAAAATAAAAATGTTTTGTTAAATAACAGTTTAAAACGTTTTGTTTTATAGTCTCGATTAATTGGTAAGCTGTTTTTTAATTTGCGTCCAATTAGTGTAACATTAAAATTATTATTTAGTAGCGTTGTTGCTACTTTGTTAACTCTTTGGTCGGCTACTAAATCGTTGGTTACACAAATTGCTATTTTTTTCACTATATTTTTTATTAATATAAATTAACTATGGTAAGTAATACATTTTTTTTAACTTTACATAAATAAACAAAAAAAACGTAAATAAATTTTATATGATAAAGAAAAATTTTTCTTTGCAGTATTATAATACATTCGGACTAAATGTAAAAGCCGATTTTTTTTATGAGTTTAATGATGTTAGCGATTTAATATCTTTGGATTATGATTTTAAGAATGGTAAGTTTTTTATTTTAGGAGGTGGTAGTAATTTGTTGTTTACAAGAGATTTTAACGGTCTTGTAATAAAATCGATAAATGATAAAATAAATATAGTATCAGAAGATAACAATTTTATATATTTAAAAGTAGGTGCAGGTTTTGTTTGGGATAATTTTGTTGAATATTGTGTAAATAATAATTACGGTGGAGTAGAAAATTTATCGTTAATACCCGGAACTGTAGGAGCGTCGGCTGTGCAAAATATTGGTGCTTATGGAGTTGAAGCTAAAGATATAATATCAAAAGTTTATGTTTACGACTTAGAAAATAATAGGGCAGAGGTTTTATCTAATAAAGATTGTTTGTTTGATTACAGATATAGTGTTTTTAAAAAATCAAAAAATAACAGACTATTAATTACCGATATAGAGTATAAGCTGACAAAAAATAATCATAAATATAATATAAATTACGGTGCTGTTAAAGATAAACTTTTAAACAAGAAAATAAATTTAACAAACATAAGAGATGTTATTATAAATATAAGAGAGTCGAAATTACCCGATGTAAATAGACTTGGAAATGCCGGTAGTTTTTTTAAAAATCCTATAGTTGATAAAAAAAAGTTTTTAGAATTATTACAAAAATTTCCATCTTTGGTTTATTATAAATTATCAAACGAAAGATATAAATTAGCGGCAGGTTGGCTTATAGAACAAGCCGGTTTTAAGGGATTTTCTTTGGGTAGGGCAGGCGTTTATAGTAAACAATCGTTGGTTTTGATTAATAAGGGAGGAGCCGAACCAAACGAAATAATAAAACTTTCGGATAAAATAATTGAAACAATTTTTAAAAAATTTAGTATAAAAATAGAACCCGAAGTTATTTTTGTATAACTTTGAACATTCGCACAATCTGTTTTATAAAGTTTTATTTGATATATAAATAATTATTAATTATTATTGAATAAAATGGAAAAAAATCTAAAAAACAAAAATATTTTAATTGCCGAAGATGACGATTTTAATTATATTGTATTAAGCGAGATGCTTTACGATACAAAAGCTAATTGTTATAGAGCAAGAGATGGTGTTGAGGCTGTTGAAAAAGTTGAAAAAGAAAAATACGATTTAATTTTAATGGATATTAATATGCCTCGTTTAGATGGAATGTCGGCTATAAAAAAAATAAGAGAAAAAAATAATAATATTCCTATTATTGTGCTTACGGCATATGCTTATAACGAAAAATTACGTAGAGAGAAAGGTTTTAACGAGTTCTTGGTTAAACCTTTTGAGTTTGATGTTGTTCTTAACCTTGTATTTAAATATCTTTAATTAATTCTTAATTCTTAATTCTTAATTTTTAATTCTTAATT
>JALSQC010000327.1 GCA_026985625.1 Bacteroidales bacterium
TTTTATTGTTTTTAAAAGAGTATCGTGCGACATATATTCTATTACAGGGTCGGCTGCAATAATTTTATTTTCGTTATCATCTGATATGTTGTAATTTTTATTTGTATTCTGTAGAGCAGAACCTTGTGCTTTTTTTATTTGTTTAGGAGTAATATTATTTTTTATATTATATTTTAGTTGTTTTTCGCGTCGACGGTTTGTTTCGTTTATTGTTTTTTGCATCGATTCGGTAATTTTATCGGCATACATAATTACTTTTCCGTTTATGTTTCTGGCAGCTCTGCCTGCTGTTTGGGTTAACGAACGGTGCGAACGCAAGAATCCTTCTTTGTCGGCATCGAGAATTGCAACTAACGATACTTCGGGTAAGTCTAACCCCTCGCGTAGCAGGTTAACTCCTATAAGAACATCGAATCGTCCTGCTCGTAAATCGTCCATAATTTCTACACGTTCCAAAGTATCGACATCGGAGTGTATGTATCGCGAACGTATGTTTAATTTTGTAAGATATTTTGTTAGTTCTTCGGCCATTCGTTTTGTTAGTGTTGTAACTAAAACACGTTCGTCGGTTTTAACCCGTTTATCAATCTCGTCGAGTAAATCGTCTATTTGATTTAAGCTTGGTTTTACTTTTATCTCAGGGTCTAATAGTCCTGTAGGTCGAATGATTTGTTCGACATAAACGCCTTCGCTTTTTTGTAGTTCGTAGTCGGCAGGTGTTGCACTAACGTATATTACCGAATAAATAAGTTTTTCGAACTCGTTAAATTTCAATGGTCTGTTATCGCGTGCTGCCGGTAGTCTAAAGCCGTATTCTATTAAATTGTCTTTTCGTGATTTGTCGCCTCCATACATTGCTCTAATTTGAGGTATTGTAACGTGGCTTTCGTCTATAACGGTTAAAAAGTCTTTAGGAAAATAATCTAACAGACAAAAGGGGCGTGTTCCCGGTTTGCGACGGTCGAAATATCTCGAGTAGTTTTCGATACCCGAACAGTGTCCAAGTTCTTTTATCATTTCTAAATCAAATGTAACACGGTCTTCGATTCTTTTTGCTTCGATATTTTTTCCTATTTCTTTAAAATATTCTATTTGTTTAAATAAATCGTCTTGTATTTCTTTAATTGCTGTTTGAATTGTATTTTTATCGGTAATAAATAAGTTTGCAGGATATATTAATGCTCGTTCGAGTTTTGTAATTGTTGTGTTGTCTAACGGGTTTATAATGCTTATATCTTCTATTTCGTCGTCCCAAAACGAGAAACGGTAAGCAATATTGTCGTAAGCAAGGTAAACATCGATGTTGTCGCCCGAAACACGAAAATTTCCGCGGTTAAAATCGATATCGTTGCGAGAGTATAAATTATCGACAAGTTTTCGTAAAAAAACATTACGGTCTATAATTTGATTTTTTTCGATTTTAATAAGATTTTCGTGAAAGACTTGAGGGTTTCCTATTCCGTATATGCAAGATACCGATGATACTACAATTACATCTTCGCGTCCTGATAGTAAAGATGATACTGTGCTTAGCCGTAATTTTTCGATTTCGTCGTTTATTGATAAATCTTTTTCTATGTATGTTCCTGTAACCGGAATATATGCTTCGGGTTGATAGTAGTCGTAGTATGATACGTAATATTCTACGGCGTTCTCGGGAAAGAATTGTTTAAACTCGCTATATAGTTGTGCTGCAAGTGTTTTATTGTGGCTTAGTATTAATGTTGGTTTGTTAATTTTGTTTATAACATTGGCTATGGTAAATGTTTTGCCCGAGCCTGTAACTCCAAGTAAGGTTTGGTGTTTTGTGTTGTTTTTTAAACCTTTGTAGAGTTGCTCTATTGCTTGTGGCTGATCGCCTGTAGGTTTGTAATCAGATATTAGTTTAAATTTCAAATTTTATTTTAATTGTATTTAATAAGTTGGTTAATAATATTTTCGGCTGCTTTTCCGTTTCCGTATAAATTTATATTAAAGTTTGTATTAAATTTATGATTTTTGTATGTGTTAATTATTTTGTTTTTATCGGCACCTGCAATTTGGTTAAAGTTGTTTTTTATAAGTTCTATCCATTCTGTTTCGTTACGTAATGTTATGCAAGGTTTTTTAAAAAAGAAGGCTTCTTTTTGTAAACCTCCGCTATCGGTCATTACCATTTTGCATCTGTTAAGCATATATACCATTTCGAGATATCCAACGGGTTCGATTATGGTTAAATTTTGAGTTTGAAATTCTGAATTTTTAATTATTTTGGCTGTTCGAGGGTGTAGAGGTATAATTATGTTTGTTTCTTTTGCTATTTGATTTAAAGCTGTAAATATTTCTGATAATCGTTTTTTATTATCGGTGTTTTCGGCACGGTGTATTGTTGCAAGAATAAATTCTTTTGGTAGATTTATTTTTGGTTTTTGTTCTTTTTTTGAATAAAAAATAGCGGCATCTTGCATAATATCGCCTGATTTTGCTATTTTACATTTTATGTTATCGTATCCTTCGTTTAATAAATTTTTTACGGCTGTGTATGTAGGGCAAAATAAAATATCTGATATTCTGTCGGTTAATATACGGTTAATCTCTTCGGGCATATCCATATTAAACGACCGTAGTCCGGCTTCTACGTGAGCAACTTTAATATGTAATTTTTTGGCGGCTAATGCACCTGCAATTGTTGAGTTTGTGTCGCCATAGACTAAAATCCAGTCGGGTTTTTCGATTATTAAAATTTCTTCGATTTTTTGGAGCATTTGTCCTGTCATTGCTCCATGGTTTAGTCCGTTTATATTTAAATTGTAATTGGGCTTGGGAATGTTCATCTCGTCAAAAAAAATATCCGACATATTTGTATCGAAATGTTGTCCTGTATGAATTATTATTTCGTTAATATTATTATTTTCGGCAATTTTTCGACTTAAAGCTGCTGCTTTAATAAATTGTGGTCTTGCTCCTATTATTGTAGCTAATTTTATCATTATTTTTTTTGTTTGTCGTTTTCGACTATTTTTTTAGCGTTATTAATAAAATATTTATGAAAAGATGACTTTTTTGCAAATTCGTTAATTGTGTTATCATCAGCTTTTTGTATAATTTTATTTGATATTTTATTAATTTCAAATAGTTCTGATGATTTTTTTGCAACATCGTAAAAGTTATTAAATGAACATTTTCCGAAAATAGGGGAGTAAAAGAAATCGTTTGTAGCATTGTAAAATACGCTTTTTCCTCGTCCTTTTAAATAATATTGAAATCCGTTTTTAAATAAAATCCAAATACCTGATGTGTTTAATTTATAATTAGCGTATTTTTTGCAAATTAATTCTTTTGACACGATAATAGAATCGCTTTTTACGTTGCCTTTTAGGTTTTTGTTTACTTTTAATATAAAATTAGAGTCGTTAATTTTTACAATTGTTCCTTCTACTATGTTGTTTGATAATATTATCCAGCGAACAAGATGCATATCGTTTATGCTTGTTTGCGAGAATATATTTATCGAAATAAGATATAGGATTAATGTAATGTAAAGTTTTTTCATATATATTTTAATTTTTAATAATTTTTAGTCGCAACAGGTTTAATGATGTTAATGTTGCTCTTGTAATGTTTCTGCCTCGATGTTCGCCAAAACTAAATTTATAAGTATCAACCGATATTTTGTCGGCAATTGCAATCCAAGTTGTTCCTACAGGTTTTTCTGTTGTCCCTCCCGTTGGACCTGCAATTCCTGATATTGCAATAGAATAGTCGGTATTAAATTTTTTGATAATATTTTCTGCCATTTCGGTAACTACTTGTTTGCTAACAGCTCCGTATTTGTTTAAAGTGTTTTTATTAACGTCAAGAATTTTTGATTTTATTTCGTTTGAGTATGCAACAACACTGCCTTTAAAGTATTTTGAGCTTCCTGATATTGATGTTAAAAGTTTAGCTACATTTCCGCCGGTGCAACTTTCGGCAGTTGCAAGGGTTTTGTTTTTTTCGGTAAAAATATTTTTTATAACTTCTTCTAAACTTATATCGTTGTATCCGAAAATATTATCAGGAATAATTTTTTGTAATTTTTTTATTTCTTCGTCTATTTTTTTTGCTATATTTTTTTTTTTTTCTGCTGTTCCTGTTAGTCTTAATCGTACTATTCCGGGTTTTGGCAGATATGCTAATTTAATGTCCTTAGGTAGATTATTTTCCCAATCTTCTATTTTTAGTGAAAGTTCCGATTCGGGAACTCCTTGTGTCATAACTGTTTTGTGATATAATGATGTTGTTTTGTATTTTTTTTGAATAAACGGAATAAATTCTTCAGTAATAATTTTTTTCATTTCAAATGGAACACCGGGTAGCGAAACAATTGTTTTTTTGTTTTTTTCGAAAAGCATTCCTTGTGCTGTTCCGTTTGTGTTGTTTAGTATAATACAGTTTTCGGGCAGTTCGGCTTGTTTTGTGTTAAGCTCGTTCATTTTAATTTTGCGTTTTCCGAGAAGCTCTTTATTTTTTTCGAAGACGGTTTTATTAAAAACAAGTTTTGTGTTAAAATATTTGGCTAAAGTTTCTTTTGTTAAATCATCTTTTGTTGGTCCTAAACCGCCGGTAATAATAATTATGTCGGCGTGGGTTTCGGCATCGGATATTGCTTTTGTTATGTGTTCAGGAGAATCTGATATAGATGTAATTTGATAAATTTTTATTCCTAATTCTTTTAATTGCTGAGCAATCCAAGCTGAGTTGCTATCAATAATTTGGCCTATGAGAATCTCATCACCAATAGTTATAATTTCTGCTTTCATTGTGTTAAGATAAAAAGTCGGGGTGAGAAGATTTGAACTTCCGACCCCACGCCCCCCAGACGCGTACTCTAACCAAGCTGAGCTACACCCCGATTTATATTCGGTTGCAAAATTAATTATTTAAATACTTATAAAAAATTTTTGTTTATTTTTTTTTATTATTTTTTTGTAGTTGTATAATTAATTTTATTGTTTTATTAATATTGTGCCTGTTATTGGAGATTTATTATCGTGCATATTTAAGATAAATACGTATGAGGATATCGGTAATTTTTTACCGTTATATTCTCCACTCCAAGGATTATTGTTGTATTCGCTACCTGTTCCATCGAAAGTATAAATAAGATTTCCCCAACGGTTATAAATTTCTATAGTTATTTGTTTGTATGACGATATTCCTTTAATTTTCCAAGTATCATTGTATCCGTCAGCATTTGGTGTAATTGCAAGAGGAATTTGTAACGGTGTTAAAATCTCAAATGTATCTATAACAGAACAATTATTATTGTCGGTAATTGTAACGGTATAAGTTCCTGACGATAAATTTGTTTGTGTATTACCTCCTGTAAAATAATTAGACCAAGAATAGTTATATGGAACTTGTCCACCTTGAGCTATTATGCTAACGTATCCTGAGTTATTATCTATTGTATCTTTAATTATTATTTGATTTGGTTCTGTTAATTGAGCAACAAAAATAGATTGGCAATAATTATTATCGGTTATTGTTAACATATAAGTTCCTGCATTAATATTATATAAAACAGAGTCATTTTTATTATTAGACCAACTATAAGAATAAGGAGGTGTTCCTCCTAAAATATTTACAGATAAATATCCGGATTCATCATTATAACAATCTAAATTTTTTAAAGAGTCTAAAGTAATTTGTAAACTATCGGGCTGATTAACATCTAATTTGCTTGATGTAACATTACAACCATTATTATCGGTTATTGTTAAAAAATACGAACCTGCATACAGATTATTTGCAATTGAATCGGTTTGTGAGTTACTCCAATTATAAGAATAAGGAGGAGTTCCTCCTGAAATATTTGTGATAATTATTCCTGTATTTTCGCCGTAACATTTAACATCATTTATTGATGTTTGTATGTTTATTTGTGTAGGTTCTGTAATTGTTATTGATGTGTCGTTAAAACAACCAAGCGAATCGGTTACGGTAACATTATAATTACCTGCCGAAAGACTATCAATTGTAGATGTGGTATCACTTGTTGACCAAGTATAACTATACGGAGGTGTTCCCGATAACATATTTATACTTATGCTACCATTTGAATTTCCGTAACAGTCGATATTATTATAAGTAATATTGCCAAAATAAATATTACCTCCATCGTTTCCTATAATTGCCGATGTTGTTTGTTCGCAAGAATTTTGGTCGCTTACTGTAACATAAAATGTGTTTGGACTTGATACTGTAATACTTGATGTTGTATCTCCTGTTGACCAAACATACGAATATGTTCCAGTTCCTCCTGTAGCTGTTACAGATGCTTGTCCTGATTGTCCGCAAGAAACATTAACAACCGAAGTGTCTAATATTATTTCCGAAGGTTGTGTTATAGAATCAGTCCCCATTGCAGAACAGCCCGAAGCATCTTTTATAATTATGCTGTAAATTCCTGCAGGTAAATTGGATATACTATCGGATATAAATGTTGTTCCGTTATCAAAGCTATACGATGTGGCATTTGCCGAATAAACAATTATTTGTCCGCTATCACCGTAACATAAAGCATCGGTAGAAACAATACTATCAATTGATAACGATGTGTTGCTGTTAATATTTATAGAAGTATCAAATGTGCAGCCAAAAGATGTTTTAATAGAAACAGTATAATTTCCTACATTAAATGTATCAATATAATTTGTTGTAGAATATGCTGAGCCGTTAAAAGAATATGTATAGCTTCCGGTATCGTAAATATGTATTTCGCCATTATATGGTGACGAACAAACTGTAACATCTGATACTGTAATAGAATCGATATCAGGTAAAGGATTAACGGTAATTGTTCCTGTAGCAGAAACATTACCACAACCTCCTGTTAAATTTACGGTGTAATTAAAAGTTCCACTTGCTGATGGTGTTCCACTTATTGTAACAGTATTACTATTCCACGATCCGCTAACACCCGAAGGTAATCCGCTAAAAGTAGCTCCCGTAGCTCCGGTTGTTGAATATGTAATATCTGTTATAGCATTGTTAATACATACGGATTGATTATCGGTTCCCGATGCTGATGTAAGAGTAATTGTGTTATCGGGATTAACGGTAATAGTTCCTGAAGCAGAAGCACTTCCGCAACCGCCTGTTAAATTAACAGTGTAATTAAAAGTTCCACTTGCTGTAGGAGTTCCGCTTATTGTTACTGTATTACTATTCCACGAGCCGCTAACACCTGTAGGCAATCCGCTAAAGCTTGCACCTGTTGCACCTGTAGTTGAATATGTAATATTTGTTATAGCATTGTTAATACATACGGTTTGGTTATCGGTTCCCGATGCTGATGTTAGTGTGATTGTATTTGAGGGTGTTACTGTTATATTAACATTATCACTTGTATTACAAACATTGTCGGTTACGGTATATGTTGTATTTGTATTTGGGGTAACATTTATTGTTGTATTATTTTCTTGTCCCGATAAACTTGCATCGGAAGGAGATGCTGTCCATGTTACATTTGTTACATTTGATGCAGTAATTGTTGTTGCATTTCCTGAGCAAATTGTTGTAGGAGATGCCGAAGCACTAACAGCTTGTAAAACATTAACTTGAACTGAACTTGTAGCAATATCTCCATCTCCTGTTGTAGCTGTAACTGTATATGTTGATGTTGTTGCAGGTGAAACGGTTATTGATGCAGATGTATCGCCTGTGCTCCATTGAATCATACCGCAACCTGTAAAGTTAAGAGTTGCCGATGACGATGGACAAATATCTTGATTGCTTCCTGCATCTGCCGATGCTACAGGATCGGCAGTAATTGCCCATGAGTTTAATTTAGGAGTTTCGTTTGAATTTGAACTTGTATATCTTAATATTGCCCGTATATATAATTTTGAGTATGTTGTTGTATTTAATGAACTTATATCTACGGGACTTGTTGTAAAGCCTGATGAGTTTCCTGATAAAGCAGCATCGGGGATTATTGTCGGAGTTCCTCCGTTATCATAATAGAGTTGAATTTTTACATTTCCGTATGTTTGGTCGGCATCCCATATTAATTGCTCGTAATTTGGCGAACATGCCATCGAAGGAAATTCAATAGCAGGAGATAACCAGTAATTGTCAAAATTTGTAAATGTTCCGTCTAAACGCGGTT
>JALSQC010000328.1 GCA_026985625.1 Bacteroidales bacterium
ATACTCAATCTCGCGTTGAGTTTTGAGACTATCAACACTAATACCCGTATAATACATTAACGATATTTTGCTATGATAAGTACCTCCTGTTTTTTCGTCTAATATAAAATTATAAAGTTTTTTATCGTTAGAAACAACAATATTAAAATCAGGATTACTTAACAATAAATCTTTAATATTATTTTCTTTAAACTTATCGTTAGATATAATTTTTTTTATATTTTTAAATATTAAATCTTGTAATCCTAAGATTAAATAATTTTTAGAAACAGAATCGTTAAAATAGCCATCTTCGTCGGCATAATCTTGCTCTTTTATATAAGCTATTTCTTTATCTGACAACCCCGACTCTTTAAACGGAATATACTCATTATCAAAAGTATAAGGCAATTCCGAATACAAACTTAAATATTTATTTGTTTCAGAAATTAATTTATCAAATGACTTTTGCGACTGTCCATAAATTACATTTGTTATAATTACAAAAAATATAATTAATTTAATTGCTCTCATTTTTTATTTTAATAAAAGTTATAAAAAATATTATTCTATAAATATATTTAAATTTTATTATAATTTTACAATTTAAAATAATTTATAAAAAAAATATGAGTGTTATTATTTCGCCATCGTTATTATCGGCAAATTTTTTAAATCTCGAAAGAGATATAGAAACAATTAATAAAAGTAAAGCCGATTGGTTTCATTTAGACATTATGGACGGCATTTTTGTGCCAAACATATCATTTGGATTTCCTATAATTAAATCGATAAAGAAAATAGCTAAAAAACCTCTTGATGTTCATTTAATGATAACAAATCCCGATAGATACATATCTGAGTTTAAAAATTCAGGAGCCGATATTTTAACCGTTCATGCCGAAACTTGTAATCATTTACATAGAACCATACAAAATATAAAAGCCCACGGAATGAAAGCCGGAGTTTCCATTAATCCTCATACACCCGTTAATATAGTCGAAAATATTTTAAACGATATCGACTTAATTTTAATAATGTCGGTTAATCCCGGATTTGGAGGACAAAAATTTATAGAGAACACTTACAACAAAATAAAAAAACTAAAATCTATAAACACAAACAATAATTTAATTATAGAGATAGACGGCGGAGTTGATGATACAAATGCAAAAAAACTTATAGACTCGGGAGCAAATGCCCTTGTAGCAGGAAGTTACATTTTTAAATCTAACGACATAGCCAAAACTATTGATAATTTAAAAAATATTTAATATATATTTTTTTATTGATTATTTTATTTATTATAAACATAAGTATCTTTATTGCAGTTTAATATAAATATTTTAAAACTCAATTGTTTATAAATAATTAAAATATTTTTTATAAATACTATAAAATATAACATTTTATAAAAAAATTACATTACCTTTGTTTTTTTAAATTATATTAAATTTTAACAATGGAAAAAGGAACAGTAAAATTCTTTAATGAAACAAAAGGTTTTGGTTTTATTATCGAAGAAAATTCAAAAAACGAGTATTTCGTACACGTTTCAGGTTTAATCGACAAAGTTAACGAAGGTGACGAAGTTGAATTTGAATTAAAAGAAGGAAAAAAAGGATTAAATGCAATAAATGTAAAATTAGTTTAGTTTATTCATTAATTTTTTAAATTCTAAAGCCTGTTTTTAACAGGCTTTTTTTATGTCTGACAAAATTAAAGAAATATTATGTCGTAATGTCATATTAAAACAAAAAAATGACATAAAAAACAAATATTATTAAATGGCATAAAATATGAAATGGAAAAAATCAATTTTTAAAAACAGAAAAATATATTAAAAAATGGGAAAAGAAATAAAATTTAACATCGAAGCAAGAGACTTGCTAAAAAAAGGCGTTGATGAGTTAGCAAACGCTGTAAAGGTAACTTTAGGTCCAAAAGGACGCAACGTAGTTATCGACAGAAAATACGGAGCTCCACAAATAACAAAAGACGGTGTTACCGTTGCTAAAGAAATAGAGTTATCCGATTCTTATGCTAATCTTGGAGCACAAATGGTTAAAGAAGTTGCATCAAAAACAAACGACGATGCAGGCGACGGAACAACCACAGCCACAGTTCTTGCTCAATCAATAGTTAAAGTTGGATTAAAAAACGTTACTGCAGGAGCAAATCCTATGGATTTAAAACGCGGTATAGATAAAGCCGTAAACAAAATAAAAGAAAGCTTAAAAGAACAAACAAAAATAGTTGGCGACGATTACCAAAAAATAGAACAAATAGCAACAATATCGGCAAATAACGAAACAACAATAGGAAAACTTATTGCCGAAGCTATGGAAAAAGTTAAAAAAGACGGAGTAATTACCGTTGAAGAAGCAAAAGGAACCGATACAAACGTAGAGGTTGTAGAAGGAATGCAATTCGATAGAGGTTATATATCACCTTACTTTATTACCGATACCGAAAAAATGAATGCAGTATTAGAATCGCCTTACATTTTACTTACCGACAAAAAAATATCATCGATGAAAGACCTTATGCCTGTTTTAGAACCGGCAGCACAAGAAGGTAAACCATTAATGATTATTGCCGAAGATATCGATGGCGAAGCTCTTGCAACACTTGTTGTTAACCGTTTAAGAGGTTCGTTAAAAGTTGCTGCAGTTAAAGCTCCCGGATTTGGCGACCGTAGAAAAGAAATGTTAGAAGATATTGCAATACTAACAAACGGAACAGTTATATCCGAAGAAAAAGGACTAACCCTTGAAAAAGCAACACTCGATATGTGCGGTAAAGCCGAAAAAATAGTTATCGACAAAGAAAATACTACAATAGTAAACGGTGTTGGTTCTAAAGAAAATATCGAAGCAAGAATATCTCAAATACGTTCGCAAATCGAGATATCAACATCAGAATACGACAAAGAAAAACTACAAGAACGACTTGCTAAATTAGCAGGTGGTGTTGCCGTGCTTTACGTTGGTGCAACCACCGAAATCGAAATGAAAGAAAAGAAAGACCGTGTTGAAGATGCTCTAAGTGCAACACGTGCTGCCGTTGAAGAAGGAATTATTCCTGGTGGTGGAGTAGCACTTATAAGAGCTATTAAAAATATCGAGGACCTTAAAGGCGATAACGAAGACGAAACAACAGGTATTAAAATAGTAAAACGTGCTATAGAAGAACCTTTACGCCAAATAGTAGAAAATGCAGGACAAGACGGTTCCGTTGTTGTTCAAAAAGTTAAAGAAGGAGAAGGCGACTTTGGATATAACGCAAGAACAAATAAATACGAAAATTTATTTGAATCAGGAGTTATCGACCCAACAAAAGTTACTCGTATAGCATTAGAAAATGCTGCATCAATTGCAGGTATGTTCTTAACTACCGAGTGCGTATTAGTTGACGAAAAAGAAGAAACACCGGCTATGCCTCCTATGGGTGGCGGAGCTCCCGGAATGGGTGGTATGCCCGGAATGATGTAATATCCTAAAAAATTAACAAAGAGTTGACGGTTTTAATAACCGTTGACTTTTTTAAAATTAAATTTTTATGATAAAAAATATAGACTCATATAAATCTCTTATCGAAAATATCAGCAATAACGAAAAAACATTTTTGCTACTTTTTAAATCAGGTAACGAAATAAGCGACTGTGCTTTTAAAAATATAAATAAAGTTGCCAACGAAGAAAAAAATGCAAACATATTAGTTGCCGATGTTAATACTGTAAGAGATATACATAAAAATTTTAATATTACATCGGTTCCAACCTTGGTAAGCTTTGACAAAGATAAATTAACAAACATTACTAAAGGTTGTAACGATTATAAAATATACAAATCGTTAATTAAAAATAATATTTATTCGGTTACAACCGATAACAACACAAAAACACAAAAAAGAGTTACGGTTTACAGTACACCAACTTGCACTTATTGTAACCAAATAAAACGATATTTCGACGAAAAAGGTATAAAATATCGAGATATCGACGTATCTCGCGACCAAAAAGCAGCAGAACAAATGGTTAAACGCAGTGGACAACAAGGTGTGCCTCAAACCGATATTAACGGACAAATTGTTGTTGGTTTCGACAGAATAAAAATTAATAAACTTTTAGGAATTGAATAACCTTAAAAAAATAAAATAAAAATGAAAGAATTACAACCATTAAACGATAATGTTCTTTTAGAATTAGTAGAAGAAAAAGAACAAAAAACAGCATCAGGAATAATAATTCCCGACTCGGCAAAAGAAAAACCCGAATACGCTAAAGTAATTGCCATTGGAAATATTGATAATCCGGGCATATCAATTGGCGACACGGTTTTTTATAAAAAATTTACAGGAAACGAAATTAATTTCGAGGGAAAAAATTATTTACTTATCCCCTATGCCGATTTATTGGCAAAAACTACAGCAACCGAAGAAATATAATAGTAAATAATTATTAAAAATTATGTTACAAAAGCTCCTGTAATTTAACAGGAGTTTTTTTATAAAAAAATAAAGATATTTAGGTCTTTTTATATTTTATTTAATATCTTTGCATAAAAAAATATTGATTATGGTTAAATCTTGCCCAATTACAATTGATAAAGTTAACGAAAAAATTATACGAATAAATTCTCTTTTTGTATTTTTAGGACTTTTAGGTTTTGTTTTAACTCCTTATAAGGTTGTTATTATTCCTATAGTTATAGATTTTTTAATTCGTGTTTTATTTGGACTAAAATATAGTCCTGTTTGTTTTTTAATTAAGCACTCGCTTAATATTTTAAACTCTAAACCTCATTTGGTAAATGCAGGTCCCAAAAAATTTGCAGCAAAAATAGGACTAACATTAACAAGTATTTTATTAATATCTTATATCTTTGATTTTAATACATTAGAACTAATTTTAGGCACTATTTCTTTAGTTGCAATAGGAATGGAGGTATTTTTTAAATATTGTGTAGCTTGTAAAATTTATTCTGTTTTAACATCTATGGGTATTAAATTATAATAATCCTGTATCATATATTCGTTTAAGATCTTTTTTTGTATCTATACCAAGACTCTCGTATTCGGTTTCTTCTACTTTTATTTTATATCCGTTTTCTATCCATCGTAATTGTTCTAACGATTCTACAATCTCTAATACCGATGGTTTTAATTTTGTAATTTTTTTTAAAATATCGTATCTGTATCCGTATAAACCTATATGTTTATAAAATTTATGTTTTAATATCCAATCGGCTTGCTTGCTTCCTCGCACAAATGGTATAGGCGAACGCGAAAAGTAAATTGCCTCGTTTTTATTATTTAAAATAAGTTTTGGTTTATTTGTATCGAAAATATCTTTTGAGTTATTTATTGGTTTTGCAAGTGTAGCTATTTGTGTTCGTTTTAGCTTAAAACATTTTTTCACACTCTCGATTTGTTCGGGATAAATAAAGGGTTCGTCGCCTTGTATATTTATTATTACGTCATATTTTTTATTTGTTTTTTCTGATATTATATCAATAGCTTCGGCAATTCTGTCGGTTCCGCTTTTGTGTTTTTTAGATGTCATCACAACGTTTCCTCCAAAATTAAGTACAGCTTTTTGTATGCGTTTATCGTCGGTTGCAACGTAAACAGTATCAAGAGCTTTTTGTGCTTGTTCGTAAACTCGACGAATCATAATTTTTCCACTTATATCAACCAAAGGTTTTCCGGGAAATCTTGTTGATGCATAACGTGCAGGTATTATACCTATAAATTTCATTTAAAATTTATTATATTTTTTTATTAAAAATGTTTATTAATTCTGTAATTTCTTGCGGATTGTTTACTATAAAATCGGCTCCATTATCATTAAGTTCTTGTACCGAACGGAATCCCCAACTAACGCCTATAGTTTTTAATCCTGCATTTTTTCCGGTTAATATATCGGTAGATGTATCGCCAACAAAAATTGTTTGTTCTGTATTTACATTTAATTTATCAATAATTTCAAAAACTGCTTGTGGATTTGGTTTTCGTGGAATATTAATTCTTGAGCCTAAAACAATATCAAATTTTATATCGCCAAAAAAATTATTAACTACATATTGTGTAAATTCGTTAGGTTTATTTGATAAAATTGCAATTTTTATTTTTAAATTGTTTAACGATTTAAGCATTTTTATAATTCCATCGTAAGGTTTTGTTTTTAGTATTTGACGTTTAGAGTAAATTTCTTTTATTCGTAATAAAAATTTATCGAAATCAATATTTGGATAATTATTTTGCAATGCTTTTTTTGCAAGCACCTCGATTCCGTTACCTATAAACTTTTTATAATCGTCTAAAGTATGTGTCGGTAAATTGTATTCTTGTAAAACAATGTTTACAGAATCCATAATATCTGTTAACGAATTTAATAATGTTCCGTCGAGGTCAAATATTACTGCTTTTATCATTTTGCATTTTTTAAATAATCGTCAAAATACATTGTTATTTTTGTCATAAGATGATTTCTATCTATACCTCTAACGTTATGTTCCGAACGTGGATATACAAAGTAATCTACTTGTTTTTGTTTTTTTACACACTCGCGTATAAATTTTAACGAGTTTTGCCAAACAACTGTAGGGTCTATTCCTCCGTGAATTATTAATAGTTTTCCTTTTAAATTATCGACTTTATTTAATACGCTGCAAAGTTTGTATCCTTCGGGGTTTTCTTGTGGCATATCCATATATCGCTCGCCATACATAACCTCGTAATATTTCCAATCGATTACGGGACCTCCTGCTACTCCTACTTTAAAAACATCGGGATAGTTTAGTTTAAGCGATACTGTCATAAATCCGCCAAAACTCCAACCGTCAACTCCTATTCGGTTTGTATCAACATATTCTAACGATTTTAGAAAGTCTATTCCTTTTAGTTGGTCTTTCATCTCGTTTTGCCCGAGTTGTCGGTGAATTACATTTTCGAATTCGAATCCCCTATTAGCCGAACCTCTGTTGTCTAAGGTAAAAATTACATATCCGCGTTGAGCCATATAATATAGCCACATTTGTGCTCCTGCCATCCACGAGTTTGTTATTAATTGTGCGTGTGGTCCTCCGTAAACATATACTATTACGGGATATTTTTTTGTTTTATCAAAATTCGATGGTTTTATTAAACGGTAATATAAATCGGTTTTTCCGTCGGCAGCTTTAATTGTCCCTATCTCGGGCATATTTATATTATAATCTTTTAACGGATTATCTGCTGTTTTTATATTTTTTACTAATTTTCCGTTTGTTGAGTTTATGTTATAAACATGTGGTGTTTTTATGTTGCTATATGAGTCTATAAAATATTTATAATCGGAGCTTAGTTTGCATCTGTGTATTCCCTCGTTATTTGTTAATAGTTTTAAATTATTGGTTTTAATATTTATCGAGTATAAGCGTAATTCTAACGGGCTATCTTTTGTTGATTTAAAATAAACTACATCCGATGTTTTATTTTTACCTAAAATTTTAGTTACAATCCATTTACCTTTTGTTAATTGTTTTATTAGTTTTCCGGATAAGTCGTAAAGATACATGTGGTTATATCCGTCGCGTTCGCTTTGCCATATAAATTGATTGTTATTTAAAAAGAATGCAAAATTCTCGGGTTCTACCCATTTATCGTTTTTTTCTTCGAAAAGTGTTTTTATAAATTCGCCTGTATGTGCATCGTATTTATTGTATTTCATGTGGTTTTGTTCTCTGTTAAGAACAGCAACTAAAATATATTTTTCGTCGGGGCTCCATGTTGGATTTATAAGATATTGGTCGTATTGTTTACCGTCGGTTTTTAAAAAAATTGTTTTTTTTGTTTTTATATCGTAAACTCCTATTTTAAGGTATTCGCTTTTGCCGCCGGCCATTGGGTATTTAATATTTTTAACAACAGCGGGTGTTTTTGTTATATCAACAAGTGGATAATTTGTTACTCTGGTTTCGTCTTTTTTATAAAATGCTAAATAATTTCCTTTTGGCGACCAAAAAATTCCATGATCAATTCCAAATTCGCTACGCGATACTGTTTGTCCATTAACAATTCCTTTGTTTGTGTCTGCAGTAATAGCAAATTTATTATTTTCTTTATCTATATAATACAAATTGTTATCTATTGTAAATGCAAAAGCCGA
>JALSQC010000329.1 GCA_026985625.1 Bacteroidales bacterium
ATAAATTAAATTTAAGCTAATGAGAAATTTTATAAAATATTTTTTGCAAGGTTTGTTGTATATTGCTCCATTGGGGGTAACAATTTATGTTTTATATTTTATTTTAATAAAATTAAATGATTTTTCCGAACAATTATTTCCTATTTTTATTCCCGGTTTGGGATTGTTAATTTTGATAACATTTATATTTATTGTAGGATACATAGGGACAAAATTAATATCGCAACCTATTACAAATTGGTTTAATCGACAGATGAATAAAGCTCCGTTAATTAAAATTATTTATTTCTCGGTAAAAGATTTATTATCGGCATTTGTTGGAAAAGAAAAAAAATTTAAAAATCCCGTTTTAGTTAGAGTTAATAAGTCGAGTAATCTCGAGAAAATAGGATTTATAACCCAAACCGATTTAAGTAATCTCGGAATAACCGAAAAAAAAGTAACAGTTTACTTCCCGCATTCGTATGCATTTTCGGGCGAGTTATTTATTGTGCCTGTAGAAGATATTACACCATTAGATGTAAATGCAAGCGAAGTTATAAAATTTATTATATCGGGAGGAATATCAAAAAATAGTAATAACTAATAAAATTAAATAATCATGAAAAACATTTATCTAATAATTTTAACACTTTTGAGTCTTAATATCTATTCGCAAAATAAGATTGACGTAGAAGAAACAAATGCAAATTTCGACAACGGAAAACACAATGCCTTAAAAGTAGTAATTTACGAGGCAAAACAAAAAGATGTTGAAAAAGCGTGGAAATCGTTAATGAAGAATTATAATGCAAAAGTTAATGTAAAAAAAACAATCTTTGCCGACAATGCAACAATAAAAGATATGTCGGAAAATACTATTGATATTTATGCAACAACTGATAAAACAAAAGATGGAGATATTATTCTTTATGTAGCTTTTGACTTGGGTGGTGCATATTTAAACTCGTCGGAACACCCCGATAAATTTAAAGAAGCAAAAAAAATTATACATAAATTTGCCGTAGAAACAACAAAAGATGCACTTAAAGATAAAATAAAAGATGCCGAAAAATTACTTGGTCAAAAACAAAAAGACCAAAAAAACTTAGAGAAAGAAAATAAAAATCTTAAAGACGATATCGAAAATTATAATAAAAAGATCGAAAAAGCAAAACAAGACATAAAAGAAAACGAAAAAAAACAAGCCGATAAGAAAAAAGAAATAGAACAACAACAAGCTGTTGTAAATGCACTAAATAAAAAAGAGAAAGCGGTAAAATAAATTATTTGTGAAATCAAAGTTCTCGGTTTATGTTGGTTTGTTAGCCTCAATGATATTTTGGGCAATATCGTATATATGGGTAAAAGAGTCGTTAAAAGTTTTTAATCCGGTTTCGTTAGTTTTCTTTAGATTATCAATATCAGGAATTTTACTTTTGATATTCTCAAAATCGATAAATAAACTGCAAAAAATTAAAAAAAGCGAACTTAAATATTTTATAGCATTAGCTTTTTTCGACCCTTTTTTATATTTCATAGGCGAAACATTCGGGTTAAGATATATGTCGTCAACATTATCGGCAATTTTAATATCAACAATCCCTCTTTTTGTTCCATTATTTTTGTTGTTATTTTACAAGGAAAAATTATTATTTTATAATATCTTAGGAATAATAATATCAATAATAGGTGTTGCATTAATAATATTTAAAAAAGATTTTTCGTTGGTGGCACCATTAAAAGGTTTTTTATTTATGGGACTTGCTGTTTTTGCTGCTGTTATATATACAGTAGTAATCGTAAAAATTGCACACAAATATTCAGCATTTACAATTATTGCAATACAAAATACATTTGGAGCA
>JALSQC010000330.1 GCA_026985625.1 Bacteroidales bacterium
TATAGTTTTTGGATTTTTTACAAATTTAATGGGAAATAAATTTGGTATTCCAACACTTTTTTTAGTGCCCGAATATATCGACAAAGTAGGAATTTTATCGTATCTTATTTATGGATTAGTTTTTGGTTCGGTAATAATAGCTTTTAACATATCGAGTTATATAGTAAATGGTTACAGGTTTCCTTTTATAGTAACACTTAATCATCCGTTTTTTAAATTTACATTAAACAATTTTATTATTCCGGTTTTTATTTTAATTATATTTACAATAAACTCTGTTTATGCACAAAAAACCGAAGAGCTATTAAGTAATTGGCAAATATTTTTAAACATAATAAGTTTTTTTGCAGGTGTTTTTGGTTTTATAATTTTTTCGTTTCTATATTTTTTTAATACCAATAAAGACATAAACAAATATTTTGGAGTCGAAAAAGAAAAACTAAAACAAAAACGCTTAATAAAACCTATTGCAAAAATATTAGAAAAAGACAAGCAATGGAAAAGTTTTATGTCGCCAAACGACAATAAATACGGGCGATGGCGAGTAGAGACATATCTTACTACAAAATTAAAAATAAAAAAATCGCGAGATTTCTCGCATTATCCGCAAAAATTAATAACACGCGTTTTAAATCAAAACCATTACAACTCGCTTATTTACGGACTTTTTATTTTAGGAATAATTATATTTCTTATATTTTTTAACGATTTACATTATTTTAATTTTCCGGCAGTAGTAAGTTTCTTTTTGTTTGTTAATTTACTTTTTCTTTTATACAGCTTGTTTCATTTACTGTTTAAAGAATGGTCGGTATTTATTGCAACAACATTACTTTTGATATTTTTAATATCGCCAAAAGAAAACTTTTTAAACTATAATAACTCGGCTTACGGACTAAAATATTATAATAAAATTATAGAATTTAAACGTTATAAACACGATTTAGAAAAAAATATTACAAACGATAAATCGTCGATAATTGAGATTTTAAATAATTGGAAAGCAAAAAACATAAAAAAAACAGGTAAATTACCAAAAATTATTTTTATAAATACCTCGGGAGGCGGACTAAAAGCAGGATTGTGGACATATAAAACTTTATCGTATTTAGATAGTGCAACAAACGGACAATTTTTTAATCAAACATTTTTAATAACAGGAGCATCGGGAGGAATGCTCGGAGCTGCATATTATCGACAACTAAAATACCGCTATAAAACAGGTATAGATACAGCTTTTAATAACAATAAAAATTTTAGTAATTTATCTAAAGATATTTTAAATCCTGTAATTTTTTCGTTGTTTTTAAAAGACTGGTTTTTTCATTTTCAGAAATTTAATTATAAAGGAACATCATACTACAAAGATAGAGCAAGTATGTTTGATAAAAAATTTAATTGTAATACAAATAATATTTTAAACAAGTCGCTTGGATATTATACTATACCCGAAAAAAAAGCACAAATACCAATGATAATTTTAGCTCCTACTATTGTAAATTACGGACGTAAATTATACATATCGCCACAAGGTGTATCGTTTTTGGTCGATTATAACAATAAATTCTCTAATATAGATTTTCGTAGGTTTTATGCATATTTTAATCCCGATAGTTTAAGTTTTATTGCAGCATTGCGTATGAACGCAACATTTCCGTATATCTCGCCTATAATATCATTGCCGGGATATCCGCGTTTAAATATTATGGACGCTGCTATTAGCGATAATTACGGACTAACAACTACTCTTAAATTTATTTATTCGTTTAAAGATTGGATTAAAGATAATACAAGTGGAATAATACTTTTGCAAATTACCGAAGATAACTCTAA
>JALSQC010000331.1 GCA_026985625.1 Bacteroidales bacterium
TAGTCCTTTTTTATTAAGATATTTAGTTGCGATTTCCGAAAAAGTTATTAGGTGCAAGTCTTTGCTTAATTTAGGGAAAAAAATATCTCTGTTTTCGCCAAATATACACGACATTAAACAAAGTTCGCCGGCTTCTTGCGGAACTACAAAATATCTGCGAATATCGTTTGGTGCAACAATAGGCTGATTTTTCTTTAATCGCATATCAAAACCATGGAGTAACGAACCGTCAGAAAATGCTACATTGGCAAATCTTGCCATAGATACATCTATATATTTGCTTTGGCGATGCACAAACATTTCCATTATTCGTTTTGATGCACCCATCATGTTAACAGGATTTGCAGCTTTATCGGTTGATACACAAAAGTATTTTTTTATGCCTTTGTTTATGGCTTGTTGTAATGTCTTGTCGGTATTAAAAATATTAGTTTCTATCATTCGCATCAAAGTATATGGGTCTTTTTCGCTTCTAACGTGTTTTAATGCCGAAAGATTTAAAATATAATCAAAATCTCCGTCATTTTTCCAAAATGCATCATATACAACAGAGCCTATATCTAATGCAAATGTTCTAAAATCGCCATCAATATATCCAAAAGAACTACGAATATCTCTAACAAGTTCAACTAAATTATTTTCGCTAATATCAACAACATGCAATTTTCTTGGGTTGCGTTTAAAAATTTCTTTTACAACTGCTTGTCCAATGCTCCCTGCACCTCCAAGTACCAAAAATTTTGAGTTTGAGACTATTTCTTTTAGTTCTTGATCTTTGTTTTTAATATCTTCGGTGAACAATAATTTTGTTCGTCCTATTAATTCTAACATTATTAAAAGTTTGTATTATTCTAATTATTAATTTATTATTTAAAAACGTATTAATTAATATTTAATCCCAATTAATGTGATTAATATCTGTTTGAGCTTTTTTTAAATCGTTATGTTTGCCAATATCTAACCAGTATCCTCGTATAGTATAATGTCTTATTTTTTTATTTTTTGATATAATATCTTCGATAAAATCGGTGGCATTATATATTTTGTTTTTAGGAATGATATTTAATAACTCTTTTTTAAACAGATATATACCTGCATTTGCATAATATGTAAAACGTGGCTTTTCTTTTAACGATTTTATATTGTTATTGTTATCGTGATTAAAAATGGCATATGGTAGATCTACGTCGTAAGATATCGATGCAACTAACATATCTAATTTTTTATTTATAAAAGTTTTATAAAAGTCTTCGTAATCGATATTGGTAAGCAAATCGGAGTTCATTAATAAAATTGTATCGTTACTAAAATTTTTTATTAAACTTAGCGAACCTGCTGTTCCGTAAAATTCTTTTTCTTTGTAAATTTTAAAATTAATTTTGTTGTTATAATTTTTGCAAAAATTTTCTATTTGTTCTGCTAAATAATTTACTGTAATATGTTGGTTATTTATTCCAAATTGATAAAGTCTGTCGAAATTGTATGCTATAATTTCTTTATCTCCTATTTTAAGTAATGGTTTTGGGGTTTTTTCGGTAAGTGGGCGTAATCTTTCGCCTTTGCCTCCTGCCATTATAACGGCATCAATAGGTAAAATTGATTTTATTTCGTTAAAATTATATAATTTTATAATTTTACCCTTTTTATTAATAAGAGGAACTACTTTTAATTTTTTTTCTCTAAATTCTTTTATTTTCGAAAAATTGTATTCGTTTTCGGTTAGGTATTTAAAGTCTTTATAAATAAATTTTTCCAGTTTATCGTTAATCGATAATCCTTTTATTAAGCCTCTTCTTATATCTCCGTCGGTTAATGTTCCTTTTATAATGTTA
>JALSQC010000332.1 GCA_026985625.1 Bacteroidales bacterium
AAACAAAGTATAAATCGTTTCGCGAACGTGAGTAGCATTTGGGGTAATCGCGATGTCCGTAATTACCACGATTCGATTCCCAAGGAATTAACGAGCTTGAGTCTATAACCGCAACAATAATTGCAGAAGAGCCTCCGCAACATGCATAATCGCTTATTCCTTCCAATGTATATTTAATATCAAAATAATCTGATGTCGATGGCGAACCTATATTATGGCATGTAAGTGTTTTGGGAGTTGTTATATAATCGTATCTGCGATATGGTTTATTGTATTCGATTAAATTATAATAATCGTTTTTAAATTGAAAAAAATGTGCTTGCGACCAACCGAATTTTCCGGGAATATAAATAAACGAGCTTTCTTTCCAATTATAATTATTTCCCGATGCAGGAACTTTGCTAACTCTCCAGTAATAAACAGTGCTATCGGTAAGTGTTAAAGGTGGTGTCCATTCAACAACTCCTCCTGTATGTGTTATAGTTGTTTGGGCTATAGGATTAATAAAATAATCGTTAGTATCTATTTGAAAAATACTTGTTTGTTGCAAAGAAAACGGATCGCTTGTCGATGCTTTTAGTGTAACTGTAGAGTTTGGATAAATTGCATATTTATACGGATATATTGGTGTTAAATCGCCTGAACGTATAATTGTATTTATACATGCTTGATTATTGTTTTCGTTTAACTCGTCAACATCGTTATAAACATCGGCAAAAACACAAATATTGTTTAATCCTATTCCGTTTATTTTGTTAATGGGTAATTTTGTGTATATGGTATCGGAATATAAACAACCGTTTACATTAATATCTTTTGTTATTATTGAATTATCGGGTAAAGTTTGAGTAACTTCTACAATAAACGGTTGATGTGTTGCTTTACCTATATTTTTAATAATTATTTGTAAATTAAACGAGTCGGTTTCGCTATAAATAATATTAGGAATTGTTGATATTGATGATGTATTAATAACAAAATCGGGCTTTTTAAACGAGTTTAAAATTACCGAGGGGTCGCCGTGTAATGTCATTTCTAAACAAGTGCTTTTTATTCTTTTATCGGTTAAATTTGTATTTTCGTATTGTTTTATTGTTTGTTGTATTATTTTACCCAATCCTTTTCCAAAGTTTTTGTAGCTTATTTGTTTGTAAAACTCGGTTGAGTAATTATTAAGATACGATTCGTATCCTAAATCTACCGATGCTAAAAAGGCTATTGCTCCCTTATTTTCTTCAAAAATCCATTTTTCGCTTATTTTTTTTGGTGGAGCAAGGTGTATGTCTCCGGCAAGGCACGAGTTTGCAAGAACTAAAGGATACTTGTCTTTGTTTTGATAAGCAGAAGGATCATCTATACTTTGGTCGAAACCTGATGTAGAACCATGTCCAAAAAATGTCAGCATTGAACAGCCATTGTTTATTAAGTCTTTTACCGAATCGGATTGTGATATTTGCATTGGTGCCGATGATGATTTTATAAAAGTAGATACAAATCCTCCAAAAAGCGTATCTTCGATAATGTTTTTATAATTATTTAAATACGATGCAAATGCTTGTTGTTGTGCAGTAGTATATCCTCCTCCAAAGTGTAAAATATTTTTCATCCATTCGGCAGGTTGATTTAATTCGTAAGATTTAAGTTTATCGAGATATATTAAAACATCGTTATTATTTTCCGCAGATATTCTTCCTATGGGTATTGCCGGCTCGTATATCGTTCCATTTAATCCCGATACTATTAATATGTCGCTCGATGGATTTCCAAACGAGGGAACTAAACATTGGTTAAAATATGTTTGGTTATTGCGAAA
>JALSQC010000333.1 GCA_026985625.1 Bacteroidales bacterium
AATTATTTACCCGAGGAAATAAATTCGCACCCACAAACATGGCAAATAACACAAGATAGTTTGGGCTTGTTATATTTTGCAAATCAACAGGGTATATATTTGTTTGATGGTAGTAATTGGACTAATCTTTTTGCTATACAAGGCGTTAGGAGTGTAAACTACAAAAAAGGTAAAATATACTATGGTGCCGAAAATGAATTTGGATATGTTTACAGGGATTCTATAGGAAAACATCAAATAAAAAGATTATCAGATGTATCTAACGATACAACAGCCTCGTGTTTTATATTAAGTATAGTTAATAAAAATAATTTTACGTATTTTATTGGTATTAATAAAATATATGTTTTTAAAAACGATACAATAATAAATATAATTAAATCGATAAACGGTTTTAGATATGGTTTTTTTATTGATAATAATATTTATGTAAGAGATATTGATAACGGCATAATAACAGTAAGCGAAAAAGGAATATTAAAAATAAAAAATACTGATATATTTAAACAAGAGGCATTATCGTTTATTACTAAATTCTCTAAAGATACTTTATTAATAGGCACACTAAAAAATGGGCTTTATTTTTTTATAAAAAATAAAAACGAATATAAATTATCTAAAATAAAAACAAACTTCGATAAGTTTTTACAATTAAACGAAATAGGTAGAGGAATAAATATTGATAAAGATAAAATAGCAATAGGCACAATGTATAACGGACTTATTATAATTAATAAAAAGTTTGAAATATTAGATTTTTATAATTCATATCAAATTTTGCCAAATAATGCTATTAATTATATTTTTAAAGATAAAGAAAACAATTTATGGATAGCAACAAACAATGGAATATCGTGGATAGATTATAACTCGGGGGTTTACAATTTAAATATCAATAAATTTGATAATAAAGAGTTAATAATATCGTCGTTATACTTTAAAAACAATTTGTATTTTGCAACATTTGGAGGTTTTTATAAAATTGTACCTATTGATATTAATAAAAATACAAATGTTAAAATTCCGTATAAAATACAAAACATGTTAAGTTTTAAGGACAATTTTATGAGTGTCTTAAATCTTAAAAACAGTTTAATTTTAACAGGACGTAAAGGAGTATATGAATTTAACGGCATCACTAATACCATATTAAACAGCCAGCTAAATATGTCGGCATTTTGTTATAATTTTGATTCGAATTATGTTTTTATTGGTAGTTTTAATGGCATCCACATACTTAAAAAAGAAAATAATAATTGGATAAATAAAGGGTTAATTAGGGGTTTTAATCAAGAAATAAGATATATTAAAGCAATAAACAATAACGAGTTATTTTTAGGTAGTCAGAACGTGCCACCTGTAAAATTAATATTTAATAATATAGCTGATTTTGCAAAAAATAAATTTACACAAAAAAAATACAACCATATTAAAGATATAAACTACAACGATATATCGGGGCTTAATTGTATTGACGATAAACTTTTTTTTACATCAAATGATAATATATTTGTTTACGATAGACAAAAAGACAATTTTATAAAAGATACTAGTTTTATATATTATGATAAAAAAACCGAGGAAAAAACATGTATGATATCTAGTTTGCTTTATAAAAACAAATATTGTTTAAACGATAGTATTTTATATGGAACAAACGCAAATAGCATTTCGAAATTAAAAAGGGATACAAATAATAATTATTGTATAACAACAAAGCCTTTTAGAATAGTACCTAAGACAGGATATTTTAATATTTCATCGTATAAAAATAAAATTTAT
>JALSQC010000334.1 GCA_026985625.1 Bacteroidales bacterium
TTGTAAAAAAAGCTATTGCTATTGTATTATTTTAAACAAAAAACCCCGTAAAAACGGGGTTTTAAAAAAATATAAAAAAACTGCATTAAAATTATTCCATTGTAAATCTTCCGAATTTAAATTTTTTACCTTGTTGTCCGTAAGTATAATAAAAATCTCCTATTTTTTTAATTAACTTAGGAACAATAACTGTTTTGGCATCTTTATCGGGAAACATAGGATCTTTTTCGTAACTGCCGTCGGTATACATTGTAACAATAAAAGCTTTTCCCTTAGGAGCTCTGTTCGGATTGTTTCTTAAAACTTTTATTTTTTTTGCAGGAGTATCTTTTTTATTCGACGGATTATCATTTAAAATAATTTTTATTTTATTGTCTATTACAGTATAATAGAACGAATGGTAATATCCTTTATCGTCAAAACTTTCTTGATTTTTTGGTATTCGTTTAAACCATTCCATCTTTCCTTTTCGGTTAACTCCTACAGAAAAAATATCGTTAAAATGATAATACGTTATAGTAATACTTTTTTTTGTAGCGGGATCTTTAATTATTTTATATGTTTCAAAATATTGCTCAGTTAATAAAACAATAGAACCGTTTGCCAAAAACTTAACATCTTTTAAAACGTAATTATATTGTTGCTTTGGTGTTTCGCCATTACGTGGTGTCATAAAATCTGCAATCGATTTTTTATCAAAAATAATAAAATAATTTTTCCCTCCTATAGGTATTTCTTTTTGAGTTCGCGGATTAAATTTTTTATAAAAAGCTCCTGTAAATTGTCCTGCAACACGAGATGTTTTTGCTGCAGAAAAACCTACAACCACAATATTTTCGTCTTTATCCAGACCAAAAGTAACAGAGTGAGGTATATTTTTTAACAATCGGACATTAAACTGTTTTATACCTTTTGTTTTTGCATAAAATGTCATTACCATAAAATCGTATTTTGCAGCTTTTTTTGTTCTGCTTTTTTTAGCCGAAACTTGTTTTGCTTTAACCATCATATAAAGATTTCCGCTTTTACCAACCTCGTATTTGGTAATTTCAACAGGACGGTTTTTTAAAGGCAATTTAAAATTAGCTTCTAAAACTGTTTGCAAACTCGCATCAAATACTTTTACCGAAAAAGGTTCGCCGTTATATACTTTATAACTTGTGTGATAATACAAATAAACTTTTTTACCATCGGGCGACAATAAAAAATCAAAACCATCTTCGGGAGCATTTGACACCGACAACGATGCCACTTTTTTAGGTTTATTTTTTAATGTGCCGTCACCATTTACATACATAATGTATAAAAACTTTTTACCTGCAGCTTTATTTACTACCGATGTAAATAAAACAAGTTTTCCGCTTAAATAAAAAATGTTTTCGTAATGAGTTTGCATACCGCTAACCGTAGGCATTAATAATTGATTAGACTGATCGACACTCATTGTAGTAGACGAAATATAATCTAAATAAATATCTTGTCCAATAGTTTTTATTGCATAAAAGCCATCGTCGTTTCCTCCAATAATTTTTTGATATAATGAAAATTTAGGAAGTTCTGTTAAAGGTCCCCAATCAATAGTTTCTAAAGATTGAGCAAAAGTTATCAATCCTAAAAACAAAAAAGAAATAAAAATAAATAGTTTTTTCATAAGGTTTATACTTTAAATAATTTGTAAATATTTTTAAATAAAACAAAAAAATATGATGTAAAAATATAAAAACAATTATAATTTTTTACATATTTGTAAATATTTTTAAATTATAAGTAACA
>JALSQC010000335.1 GCA_026985625.1 Bacteroidales bacterium
GCTATTGAAACTAACAATTTTTTGGCAGGTCTTCCGGCTTGTTGCACTTTAAATAACCTTCCCGTTAGTGTTTAACTAACAGTGGTTTTAGGGGGATTTAAAGCTACTCTGCAACTTACGGCTGCGGGGACAGCTACTGATTTTAACAGTATTCCCTTAACCAAAAATTCAATACAAATGTATTGTTTATTTTATTAAAAGCAAAATGTTAATAAATAAAAATTTACATACATTTTTCTACATCTTTTCAATTTATTTTTGTATAAAATGTTATTTTAATGTAAATGAACAATATCGGAATTATTGGTAATAGTAATATTATCGAGAGACATATAAATATTTTAAAAGCACACAATAATATAAATATTGTCGGGTTTTCGTCTTGTTCAACCAATACAAGAAAAGCTATAAGTATAAAATATAATATACCTTATTATAAAAATATTGACGATTTAATTAATAAATCTGATACTATAGATTTATTATGCGATAACGATATGTTTTATATTTTGTCGGAGAAAATTTTTAAATCGGCAAAAAATGTTTTTATAAATTCGTCGTATTTTAATAATATATCAAAAGCAAAACGTTTAACATTGTTGGCACAAGAGGCTGGAGCAAATACACACATAAGCTTTTCGCACAGGTATAATCCTGCATTTTTATCGGTTAAAAACCATATAAATAATCCAATGATTATAGAGGCTAAGCGACTTGTGCCCGACTTAAACGACAATATATCAATAGTTTACGATTTTATGTTGCAAGATCTGGATTTAATAATAAGTGTAGCTAATTCCGAGGTTAGAAAAATATCGGCAAATGGATTGTCGTTTGATAAACGTAAAATTAATTTAGCCAATGTGCGTATAGATTTTAATAATGGTTGTGTAGCTAATTTGGTTGCAGGAGTAAGTAATGATAAAGAAGAAAATAAAATTGATATTTTTCAACAAAATGCGCATTTATCGGTTAATTTTAACGAAAATACATCACAAATTATAATATTCGAAAATAATATAAAATTATCGCCGCGTATAATAAATGCCGATCCTGTAGAAAAAGAAATTGTTGAATTTTTAAAATTTAATCAGCAATCAAATATAGAGGAGAGCTTTAATATTATTAAAATTGCGGATATTATTGACCAAAAAATAAAAATTTCGTCAAATTTAGTTTATTAAATAATAAATCTTTACTTTCTTCGTTATCTTAAATTATATAAAAAATATTGTGTACAAATTTTTATTTTTTATTATTGTAATAATAACTTTAATATCGTGTGATAAGTTCGATAAAAAAGAGTCTATACCTACTTATTTTACAGTAGATTCGCTTACATTTACCACTACTTATAACGAAGGTGCAAGTACACAAAATATAAGCGATGTGTGGGTAGATTTAGATGGCAATTTTATGGGAGTTTACGAATTGCCTGTAACATTTCCTTTACTTGGAGAACAAAAAATACACACAATAAGGTTACGTGCGGGAATTAAAAAAAATGGAATAGATGCAAGCCGTATAGCATATCCGTTTTACGACTCGTATTTAATTGATACAACTTTTGCAGAAAATGCAACAATAAGATTAATTCCTCATTTCGAGTATAACAAAAGCACTGTTTTTGAGTGGATTGAGGATTTCCAAGACCCCGGATTTACATTAAACAAAACATCAAACAGCGATACAACATTAAATAGAGTTATAGATGAAACAAACGGAGCTAATCGCTTAGGCGAGATAGTTCTGGAAAATACTCACCCACAGTTT
>JALSQC010000336.1 GCA_026985625.1 Bacteroidales bacterium
GATATTTTAGTTTATAGTTGTTTTTGTAATTCGGCCAAAACGATACGATATAAATAATGATAATAGTATGTAATTTTTGTTGTCGGTTGCCATAATTTGTATTGGTTTGTAATAGGTGTTAATAATAACTCCGCCTTCTATTGCTCTTATTTTTGTGTCGTCGTCGCTATATTCTACACTAATTCCTAATTTTAAAGAAAGTCCGGGTATAAATTTTGTTTCGTTAATTCCGTCAAAAAAAGATGCTTTGCTTTTTATATCGCTAATTTGGTGTACTGATGTGTTAAATTTTTTTTTGCTTGTTGCCATATATAAATCTCCGGTTGATATATTATAATATATGCTGTCGATAATATTATAGTATATTGGTTTTAAAATTGCTAACGATGGTCCTATCCCGTAAAAATATCTAATTGCAATTCCTCCTTTATCGAATTTTCCGTAAAGTTCTTTTTGTTTTCCGTACGATAGGCTTAAATTAAAAACAGAATTGGTTTTGCCAAAAACAAATTTTTTATTTGAATTAGATAGATATGGATTCTGGGTTTTTGTTTCTTTAAAGCTTTTGATTGTTGTTAATGTTATTCCGTATAAGTTTTTTCGATATCCGTCTATACGTTTTCCATATCTGTAATTTAATCCAAAACCGTTTGATTTTAATAAAAGTGCAAATGTTTTTGCATCGCGATTATACATTCTGGTTTCTTGTATTTCTCCTTGTGAGAAAACAAATGTAGAAAATAAAATAACTGGTATTATTAAAATAACGAATCTCATATCTTTTTACAAAGATAAGAAATAAAATTTATACGATAAAGTAAATAAATAATTATGTAATTTTAGATTTAAAACAATCTTTTTATAATTACATAAATGGGTTAAGAGTTTTGGCTTTGGTTAATTGTATTTGCTTTACTGTATGCAGGGCAATGGTGTTGAGGTTTACAAGAGCTAAAAGAAAATGCTAATGAAATAATAAAAATAGCTGCTAAAAGTAAGCGTTTTATATTAAATTTTCTCATTAAAATAAATTTTATAGTTATAACTAATATCGTTACAAAGGTATGATTATTTTATTTAAGTTCAAAAAAAAATATTAATTAATATTTGTAATTACAACAAAAAAAAGAGCAAATGCTCTTTTTTTATTGTAATCTGTTGTATTATTTATTAAGAATTTTATTTATATATGTTTTGTTGTTATTTGTAATTTTTATAAAATATGTTCCTTTTTTATACTGAGTAAAATCAATTTTGGCAACATTTGAGTTTATTATACAGTTTTTAATAATGTTTCCGTTTATGTCGATTAATTGATATTTAAAGTAATCGAAATTGGTAGAAATAATTAAATAATTTGTTGTTGGGTTTGGATATATATTAACTTTAGTAATGTCATTATCATTAAATCCTAAACCCCAACTTATGTTAATAATTGTTGAGTCGGTAGTAATACAACCATTTGATCCTGTTGCTTTTACCCAGTAATTATATGTTCCAACTCCTAAGCTGTCGCCATAAACAAAAATTGTGTTTGTTGTTTCGCCTGTATTCCAAAGGTATGTATATCCTGATGTTACCGATAGTGCTATTACATTATTTGTATGTAAGTCATATTCTTCTTCTAAATTAATATCCGGTGACGATGTTACGTTAACATTTACCGATGTTGTTGCTGAACAATTGTTTTTTGTGCCTGTTACTGTATATGTTGTATTTGTTGATGATGCTAAATTAGCTGATGCTGCTGTTGTTCCGTTACTCCAAACG
>JALSQC010000337.1 GCA_026985625.1 Bacteroidales bacterium
GATAGCCTTTAAACGTCTTGATTTTGGTAATAATATAGATTTGTGGATAGGCAGGGCTTTTTATTTTGCAGTTGCAATTAATATTACTTGGATGATAGCACGTCTTGTTAACGCTTTATTAAAAGAATACGTGTCGCCATTATCAAAAAAAACAAAAAACAAATTAGACGACCAACTTGTTTTAGTTTTACAAAAATCAACACGAACAATTATTTGGATTTTAGGAATAATAGTAGCCTTAAACAATGCAGGTTTCGATGTAGGAGCATTAATAGCCGGAATGGGTATAGGAGGTTTGGCACTTGCTATGGCAGCAAAAGATACGGTGTCAAATATTTTTGGAGGCTTAACAGTCTTTCTCGATAAACCGTTTAAATTAAACGATAGAATTAAAATAGACGGATTCGACGGTTTTATTGTTGATATAGGATTACGAAGCACACGCTTAAAAACATTAGAAGGCAGAATTGTTACCATACCTAACTCGCATTTCTCAGAGAGTGTTGTCGAAAACGTATCTTTGGAACCATCAAGAAAAGTAGTGTTAAACTTGGGACTAACTTATGATACAACACCCGAAAATATGCAACTTGCAATGGATATATTAAAAAAAATTACCGAAAATAATTCTAATCTTGAAAAAGATTACCTTATAAGCTTTACAAATTTTGGCGATTTCTCGTTAGGAATACTATACATATATTACATAAAAAAACAAAGCGATATATTTAAAACACAAACCGATATTAATTTAGAGATTTTAAAACAATTTAACAAAAACAATCTCGAATTTGCATTTCCTACACAAACAATATATACAACAAATACATAATAAATATTTTTTTATAAAGATTTATTTAGACAAATAAAAAAATAAAATAATTGTGTTTTAAAATATTTGTTTATAAAAACAAAAATGTATATTTGCATCATTATTAACAAAATAAAATAAAAAAATTATGGCTCATAAAATTTCAGATGATTGTATCGCATGTGGTGCTTGCATGGACGAATGTCCTGTTGACGCAATAAGTGAAGGTGATATTTATTCAATCGACCCTGATACTTGTACTGACTGTGGTGCATGTGCAGAAGTTTGTCCTGTTGAAGCTATTTCGGCAGAGTAAAAAAATTTTTTTAAAGATTTAAGCTGTCTTAATATTTTAATATTTCGACAGCTTATTTTTTTTTAAATTAAAAATATAAACAGATGGAAAACATAAATACATATAATTTTACTAACAAAAAAGTACTTTTACGTGTAGATTTTAACGTGCCTTTAAACGATAAAAACGAAGTAACCGACGATACCCGCATAAAAAACTCGCTACTTACAATAAATAAAATTATCGACAAAGGAGGTATTCCAGTTATCATGACACATATTGGTCGTCCAAAAGGAAAAATAGTAGATAAACTATCGGTAAAAAATATAATTCCAAAAATACAAGAACTATTAAAAAAACAGATAATATACATAAATCAATTTAACGATAATATAAAATCAAAAATATCAGAATTAAAACAAGGCGATGTTGCAATACTCGAGAACTTGCGTTTTGCCGAAGGCGAAACAAAAGGCGACGAGGCATACGCAAAAAAACTTGCCGAAATAGGCGATACATTTGTAATGAATGCTTTTGGAGCTGTGCATCGTGCACACTCATCGGTAAGCGTAATTGCAAAATTTTTTCCAAACGACAAAATGTTTGGCGACCTTGTAATATCCGAACTCGAAAATGTTGATAAAGCACTTAAAAACCCTGT
>JALSQC010000338.1 GCA_026985625.1 Bacteroidales bacterium
CCGACCAGTTTGAACACACAAGAACCTTATTTTCGGGATTAAAATTAAAAACAGGTAAAAAAATAAAATACACACAAGTAATTTATTTAAGAAAAAATCTCGATAAGTTTGAACTTTTTAGATACGATGCACCTTCGTGGTATAAAAATCACAACTACCATCTTACAAGTATTTACGGATTAAATTCAAAAATAAATTTTATATCACTTTTAGGTAAAACAGCAATCGGAATAGATGCAAATATTAAAAATATTTATAGCAACGTTCTTGGCGAAAGTTTAAACGATACATTACCTGTGCCTTTTGACGCCAATGGATTTTTTACTAAATATAAATCAATAAATAATTTAAACATATATGTTAATCAAAATAAAAAAATAAAAAAATTTAATATTTCATCGGGATTATTAATAAACATAAACTCAGATTTTGGAACAAATTATGCTCCCGGAATAAACATATCATATAACTTTACAAATAAACTTAAAATTATAGCATCATACAATTTAGCAGAAAGATTACCAACATTTACAGACTTATACTATACAGGACCAACAAATATAGGTAATCCGAATTTAAAACCCGAAAAATCAAGAACTATAGAAACGGGACTAAAATATAAAAACAACGCCTTAAATATATCAGCAATAATATTTCGTCGTTATGCAACAAACTTAATCGACTGGGTTAGGACATCAGATACACTTATGTGGGAAAGTAAAAATATAACATCACTGGAAACAACAGGGTTTGAGTTTGCGGGAACACTAAATATAAAAAATATTTTTATTAAAAACATAACAATTAAATATAATTATATACAGGCTGATAAACAATCGCAAAACTATATATCAAAATATGCATTAGACTATTTAAAACAAAAAATAAATTTTATTACAAATATCAAGATATATAAAAATATTTATACATCGTTATATGTAAACTACCAAGATAGAAACGGAACATATACATCTTTTTTAACAGGACAAGAGGTAGAATATAAACCTTTTACATTAATTGATATGCAAATAAATTACACAAAAATAAAATATAAAATTTACATAAAAATAAATAATTTAACAAATAAAACTTATTTTGATATAGCAAATATACCCATGCCAAAACGATGGATATTTATAGGGTTAAAATATAATATAAGTTATAAGTAGTTGGTTTTGTTGTAGTTATATGCAAACATCGTAAGATTGTTAAAAAAATATAAAAAAAAATAATATATTTATACTTTTATTTTAAATAAAATATTACTTTTGTTTTTGAAAATTACAATTAACTCAACTTTTAATTAAAAAATTTTACAATGAAAAAATTTAAATTATCTTTATTAAGCTTAGCTGTAATGGCTGTTATAGCTCTTGCTTCTTGTGGTGGACCTTCTGAAGAAGAAGCTAATGCAAAAGCAAATGAAATTCTTAACGAATTAAATGCATCATTAGATTCTGTTATGGATAACACAAATGAAGAAGTAAAAGAAGAAGCTACAGAAGTTACTGACTCTACAGCTACAGAAGCTACAACAGATTCTACAGCTACAGAAGCTACAGAAGAATCAGCTGAATAATTAAAAAATTATTTAGTAAAAAAAAGCGAACTTTTAAGTCTCGCTTTTTTTTATTTTTAATAGCAAGCTATCCTAACAGGTTTAAATTTTTATATTATTTTGTCGAATAAGATATAATTACTAAACTGCGTAGCAAACTTTTGAGCGGTATATTTTATTTTTTTTGTAATTAGTTAATATTATACAT
>JALSQC010000339.1 GCA_026985625.1 Bacteroidales bacterium
AATACCGCTAACTCTAATAATATTACAATGACGGTTAATACAATACCATCTACTCCTATTGCAAGTGATACCGAAGCATGTTTTGGGTCATCAATACCACCACTTTATAGCACAGGAATAAATGTTGAATGGTATAGTAATTCGTCGTTAACAAATTTGGTAAATACGGGAAATACTTTTGTTACAGGACAAACAAATGCAGGTACTTACACATATTATGTAGTAGAAAATAATAACGGTTGTAGAAGTAGTATAACAACATCTACGTTAAGTATAATAGAAGCCCCTGTACCTACCGTTAATTATAACTGGATTTGCGGAAGCGGAAGTGTAAATTTAATAGCAAACGGACAAGGAACTATTTATTGGTATAATACAGCAGTAGGAGGTAATCCTTTAGATTCAGGCAATGTATTTAACACTCCTGTTATTAGTAACACAACAAATTATTATGCCGAGAGCAAAGTAAACGGTTGTATAAGCAATTCGCGAGGATTAGGACTTGCAATAGTATATAATCAACCAATAGCTAATTTTAATTTTACGGTAAATAATTTAGATGTTTCGTTTACAAATAATTCTGTAAATTCCGATACTTATTTATGGGATTTTGGTGACAATATAACAAGTTCTGTAATAAATCCCTTGCATACATATTTACAGCAACAAATATACAATGTTATGTTAGTTGCCGAAAATCCTTGTTATGTAGATACAATTTATAAAATTATTGATTTATCGCCTGTAAATATTTTTACTACATCTTATAATGATATAGTTATTTATCCTAATCCAGCAAGTACTTATTTGAAAATTAAAAGTTACGACAAACATATTTTTAATATAAAGATATATGATATTTACGGCAGAAGAATTACTCAATTAGATGTAAATAATACAAATGTTGTAATTATTGATGTAAAAATGTTTCCTAAAGGAATATATTTTATAAAAGCACAAACAAATAAAGGAAATTTTGTTAAAAAAATTATTAAAAACTAAAGATATAAATATAGTATAGATTAATTGTTTTCGAGATAAAAATCGGTTAGAGCTATTGCTGTTATTGCCTCAACAATAACGGGGATTCTTAATGTTATACAAATATCGTGACGCCCTTTAATTATTAAGTTTTGTATTTTATTTTTTTCGAAATTAAACGTTTTTTGAGGTTTTGATATACTTGCTGTAGGTCTTACGGCAAGTCTAAAAATTAAATCGTTACCATTAGTAATTCCTCCATTAATACCTCCAGAATTATTTGTTTTTGTTGTTCCTTTTTTATCTATAATTAAATCGTTAAATTCGCTACCTAACATTTTTGAAGCATTAAAACCTGCACCAAATTCAATAGCTTTTATTCCGGGAATAGAAAAAGCTAAATGCGAAATAACCGATTCTACAGAGTTAAAAAAGGGTTCGCCTAATCCTATAGGTATATTTTGTGCTTTACATTCGATTATACCACCTACCGAATCGTTATTTTTTATTGCAAAATCAAGGGCTTTATTTATATCTGATGTTCCGTAAATCTCTTTTATTGTTGCTTTAATTTTAATATTTGGAATTATTTTTTTTGCAATTACTCCGGCAACAACTAATGCTAAACTTAGTCTGCCCGAGAAATGTCCTCCTCCGTTATAATCGTTAAATCCTTTAAATTTTTTATTAGCAACAAAATCGGCATGACCCGGCCTTGGTGTTTTTACAAACTGTTTATAATCAGATGGTTTTATATTATCGTTATCGAACTCTATTAAAATTGGTGCTCCTGTGGTTTTATTGTTAAATATTCCCGATATAATTTTTGGTTTATCGCTTTCTGTTCTTGTTGATGTTCCTTTTTTTCCACTTTTTCGTCGTAATAAATCCGGTAAAAAATCACTATCGTTAATTGATATACCCGAAGGACAACCGTCTATTAAGATTCCTATTGTTTTGCCATGAGATTCGCCAAATATCGATAATCGAAAATTTTTTCCAAAACTATTCATTCTGTAAAAATACTAATTGTTTTAATAATATAAAATTATAATTTTTAAAAATTAATACCGCTTATTTTTGACAAATCGTCGTAAAAAAAAGGATATGATTTTTGTATGCTGTCTTTATTTTTAATTGTAATATTTTTTTTGGTAATAGCAGCAACTGTTGCCATTGCCATTGCTATACGATGGTCGTTATGCGAATCTATTTCGACAGAATAAAAATTTATTTTTTTGGGAGTTATAAACATATCGTTATCAATAATTTTTATTGATATATTTATTTTAGAAAATTCTTGTTGCAAAGTTTTAGCTCGATTACTTTCTTTATTAAACAATCTTTTAACACCTGTTATTTTTGATGTTTTATTGCAAAAACTTGCCAAGCAAACGAGTGGTGGAAATAAGTCGGGATAATTTTCGGCATTAAATTCAAAATTATTTAATTTGTTTGGAGATATTTTAATTTCGTTTTCTTTTATTGCTACCGTAGCTCCAACATTTTGTAATATGTCAATAATTTTTTTATCTGCTTGATTTGAGTTTATATCTAAATTTTTTATTAAAATCGGCTTTGATATTGCTCCAAATACACAAAAAAATGCCGCCCCACTCCAATCGCCATCTATATAATAAATTTTAGGTGCTAAATATATTTGTTTTTTGGGTATAAAAAATTCTTTGTAATTATTATTTTTTATTTTTATACCAAAATCGCTTAACATTTTAATTGTTAAATCTATATATGGTATGCTTTTAATGTTTTCTACTTTTATTTTTATATCTGAGTTTAATTTTGGTAATACCATTAATAATCCTGATAATATTTGTGAGCTGTTTGCTGCATCTATTTGTATATTTTTTGGTATTATCTTTCCTTTTATGCTTAACGGTAGAGTGTTATTTGTTAAAGTTACTTTTACCTCAAGTTTTTTTAATACTGTTTTTATATCCGATAAATTACGATTTAACAATGTTCCTGTTCCATTTAATGTTACATGATTGTTAAAAATTGCAAAATATATACTAAAAATTTTAACTGCTAATCCGGATTCGCCTACATTAATATTTTTTTTATTAGTATTTATATTTGTAGAATCTATTATAACGGTATTATTATTTATTATTACTGTGGAGCCTAATGTTTCAAGAATCTTTTTTACAGTCAATGTATCGTTGCACCAAGTAACGTTTTTTAATTTTATTTTTGACTCTGATAATAACGATAATAGCATTACTCTTTGTAAAATACTTTTTGATGCCGGTGCAATAATATTATTGTTATTTCTTATCATGTATACAAAAATAAAAAAATCCCCGTAAAAGTTTCGAGGATTTTTTAAATGAAATTATTATGAAACTAATTATTTTACAATTTCTTTGCGTGTAGAGTAATTAATTTTTAGAGCATTTGCTTTACGTAATGCTTGTTTTACATCAGTAACTATTCCCATTTTTGTATTTTTATCGACTTTAAGCGATGTTGTCATAAAAGGGACTTCTTTTTCGTCTCGTTCGGAGCGTTCGCTTGTAATATATTGGCCGATATCGGATACTTTAGCAAAAGCGTCGTTTAATTGTATACGAGGTTCTGTTCCAAAAATTTTCTGAAATGATTTTCGAGGTTTACCTATATAAATATAACTAACTAATGATTTTTTTTCTAATTTTTTAACTTCGGTAGCTCCCGGTACTTTAACTATAATTTTAAGTTCGGTTTCGCGCATAACCGTAGTTACCATAAAAAAGAATAAAAGCATAAATACAATATCGGGTAACGATGCTGTTGATATAGCAGGTGTTCCTTCTTTTTTCTTTCTATTAAATTTAGCCATAATTAATTACCTCCTACGTTTTTAGGTTCTGCTTCTGAAATTCTTTGAGGATAAATTTTTCTAACTGCTTTTTGCTTATCGGCAGGTAAATCGCTATATTTTTTTCCAAATTTTTGTAACGATATTTCGTTTCTTAATTCGTTATATGCCTTAGCCAATTCGTTCTGCACTTTTATATACATATCGTATGATGTGCTTCTATCGTTTTGCAATGATATTACTTGTTTAGATACGGGATATGTTCCAAAGAAATCTATATTTACATTTTTTTTCTCCGGAAGGTCGGCTTTATCTTTTGGGTTAGCAATAAATTCTTTTGCTTTGTCTTTAAGCATAGATATATCCATAGGTTCTCCTTCAACAAGTAATTTGTCGTTACTATTAATAAGCACAACAAAAACGTTACGTTCTTTAATTGGAGGCGTATCGTCTTGTTGTTCTTCCGGAATTGGGGGCAATTTTCTTGATATACCTGAATCAACATCCATAGTTGTTGCTACTAAGAAAAATATTAATAACATAAATGCTATGTCGGCCATTGACCCTGAATTAATTTCTGGAGCAGATCTTGCCATAATTATTATTTAAAAATTTTTGAAACTTCGGTATATAAAATACTTAAAACTGCAATTATTCCTAAAATATACATAGCCCACAAACCTGTTCCCACTAGTCTTGATGTGGTAGCGGAGATGTCAAATTTTTGGGCTCCTAAAAAATGAGGAATAGAGTCTGATGCTATAAGGTAGCTTATTAACGCTAAAACTCCTATAACACCAACGCTTATTAATGATCTAACAGCTTTTTTTGGGTTTAATATTAGGCTTATTAAAGGAAATGCTATTGCCGAAACGGCAGCTATTCCGAATAGTATATAAGACCAAATGATGAATATATTAACATCAATTACATCAAACCAAAAAAGTAAGAAAAATAGTGCTGATAATCCTAATAATACGTATGATAATATTGAAATTATTTTGGACATATCAATTATTTTTTAAGGTTATATTTTGTTAAAATGTCAATTAATGATATTGATGCATCTTCCATTTCGTTAACAATACTGTCGATTTTTGCAACAATATAGTTATAGAAGACTTGTAGTATCATTGCTACAATTAAACCGGCAACTGTTGTAATCAAGGCAACTTTAATACCTCCGGCAACTAATGTTGGAGATATATCTCCGGCAACTTCTATAGCATCAAATGCACTAATCATACCAATTACTGTTCCCATAAATCCTAACATAGGAGCTAAAGCTATAAATAGTGATATCCATGTTAAGCCTTTTTCTAAAAGTCCCATTTGAACTCCTCCATATGCAACAACCGATTTTTCGACAATATCTATTCCTTGATCGGCTCTGTCTAAACCTTGATAGAAAATGCTGGCAACAGGACCTCTTGTATTACGGCAAACTTCTTTTGCGGCTTCAACTCCGCCTGTATTAAGAGCTTCTTCTACTTTTTTTAGTAATTTTTCGGTGTTTGTCGAAGCTAAATTAAGATAAATAATTCTTTCGATAGCTAATGCTAAACCTAAAATTAAAGCTAATAATACAAAACTCATAAATCCGGGACCACCTTCGATAAATTTTTGTTTAATTTGTTGGTGTAATCCGGGAGTTTCTACTTCTGTTGGTTCTTCGGTTTTTTCTTCGGTTTTTGCAGCAACTTCTTGTGTAGCTTTAGATGAATCTGTTGTTGCAACCGCAGTTGAGTCTCCATTACCGGCTTCTTGGGTAACTGTTGTGTCTGTAGCGTTTTCTTGTGCTATAGAAAAATTTGATGCTCCAAATGATAGCATCCCAAAAACAGCAATTAATGCAAATAGTTTTTTCATGATTAAATTTTAATTGTTAAATTATTAATTTCATTTATTTTTTTAAAAGTTTTCTGCGGAGAGAGAGGGATTCGAACCCACGTTACGGTTTCCCGTAAACACGCTTTCCAAGCGTGCGCCTTAAGCCACTCGGCCATCTCTCCTCATCTCCTAAGTCAAAAAAACTTTTAAGCCACTAAATTATAAAAATTTTTATTTTTTAATAAATTTATTACAAATTTATTTCTCCTTTTATCGATTTATTTAATTTTTTTATGATTTGATTATTTGTATATTTTTGTCCTAATAGCCACATTGCTTTTGTTACCGCGGCTTCTATGGTCGAGTCGTATGCACTTATTACTCCTGTTTTTTTTAATAATTTTCCTGTTTTATATTTTGTCATATCAACATTTCCCTCTAAACACTGACTTACATTTAAAAATATTATTCCTTTTTTTATTCCTTTTTTTATAATTTCTATAAACTTTTTATTTGTTGGTGCATTTCCTGCTCCGTAAGTTTCTAATATTATTAATTTAATATTTTTATTGTTTATAATATCGGATATTATATCTAAATTTATTCCCGGAAATAATTTTATTATAAAAATATCATTATTTAAATTAATATTTATTTTTAGTTTTTTATTTGTTATTTTTTTTGATAACAGGTTGTGTTTGTAATTTATGTTTATTCCGGCATCGGCAAGACTCGGAAAATTAGGAGAACAAAAAGCGTCGAAATATTCTGCACTTTTTTTTGTGGTTCGGTTTCCTTTTAAAAGTTTATATTCGAAATATATGCATACATCTTTAACTACAGGCTCTCCATTTAGTTCGTCGGCTGCAATTTCTATTGACGATATCAGGTTTTCTTTTCCATCGGTTCTTAATGTTCCTATTGGTAATTGTGCTCCTGTTAATATTACCGGTTTCGATAAATTTTCGAGCATAAAACTTAATGCCGATGCTGTATAAGCCATTGTATCGGTTCCGTGTAAAATTACAAATCCAAAATATTTATCGTAATTTTTATAAATAATTGTTGCAAGTTTTTGCCAAAGTTCGGGTTTTAAATCTGATGAGTCTATAATTTTATCGCATTGATATGTGTCTATACTTACATTAAATTTTTTTATTTCGGGGATTTGCGATTTAAAATGAGAAAAATCAAACGGAATTAATTCGTATGTTTTTGGGTCGTGTATCATTCCTATTGTTCCGCCCGTGTATATAATAAGTATCTTTTTCATCTGCTTATAGTTTTTATTTATCCTATTGTTTAAATGTTAAAAATTTTTATAGCATTTTCTGATGTTATATCGGCAACCTCGTTTATTGATACATTTTTTATTTCGGCAAGTTTTTTTGCTATATAATTAATGTATGAGCTTTCGTTTCGTTTTCCTCGTTTAGGAACAGGAGCAAGATATGGAGCATCGGTTTCTAAAACTATATTTTGTAAACTAATGTTTTTTAATACTTTATCTAGTCCTGAGTTTTTAAATGTTAATATGCCTCCAATGCCTATGTAAAAACCTAAGTTTATAATTTCTTTTGCTTGATTAATGTTGCCTGTAAAACAATGAAAAATTCCTGTAAGATTTTTTGTTTTTTGTTGTTTTACTATTTCTATAGTTTCGTTAAATGAGTTTCGTGTGTGTATAATTGCAGGCAGATTATTTTGTTCTGCAATTTGTAATTGTTTTGTAAATGCTTTTATTTGTTCGTCTTTAAATGTTGTATCCCAATAAAAATCGAGACCAATTTCTCCTATGCCGTAAAATTTTATCTTTTTTAGATATTTTTTTATAATGTTTATTTCGTTTTCGTAATCTTCTTCGACCGATGTCGGATGTAATCCTATCAAAGGAAATATATTGTTTGGAAATGCGTTTGCCGTATTTAACAAATCGTCTATTGTTGTGCTGTCGATATTGGGCAAGATTAATTTTTTAACATTTGATGCTATGGCTTTTTTTATAACATCAATTTTATCTTTTTTAAATTCTTCGAGATATAAATGTGTATGTGTATCTATTAATAACATAATTAAATTAATTTGTAAATATTACCCGGCAAGCAAATTAATACTCCTTTAAATTCTAAGTCGATTAATTCGGTAGATAGTTTACTTATAGGTATATTTAGTTTTATACTTATATAATCTATACTTGATTTATCGGTTTTTTTTAATAAATCAACT
>JALSQC010000340.1 GCA_026985625.1 Bacteroidales bacterium
TCTTGTTTTTTGCCTATCCATCGGAAATGTCGGGCGAAAAAGTATGGATAGAAGGACTTAAAAATATAGACCCGTCGAAATTAGTTGATGGTTTTTCGGGAGCAACACCTCTTGCACAACTTGCAGCCGAAGGGGGAGATGCAACAGGAAAAATTGTCGATGGACTTGGTCATAACCTATCGGTATTTGATATGTTTATGGGATGGATACCCGGCTCGGTAGGCGAAACATCTACAATAGCAATATTAATTGGTGCCGCAATACTAATATATACAGGAATAGGAAGTTTTAAAATTATGATATCAACAGTTGCAGGAGGACTTGCTATGGGCTTTTTGCTAAATATTTTAGGACCAAGCACAAATGCATATATGCAAATACCACCTTATTATCATTTAATAATAGGAGGATTTGCCTTTGGAACAGTATTTATGGCAACCGACCCCGTTAGTGCAGCACAAACAAGCACAGGAAAAATAATATACGGATTTTTAATAGGAATTATTGCCGTTCTAATAAGAGTATTAAATCCTGCTTACCCAGAGGGAATGATGCTATCAATTTTATTAATGAATACATTTGCTCCGTTAATTGATTATTATGTTGTTCAAGCAAACATAAAAAAACGATTGAAACGAGTAAAAAAACTTGCATAAATTTTAATCAAAAACAAAATAAAAAAATGAAGCAATCAAATACATATATTTTTATTTACGCTTCGGTTATGGTTATTATTGTAGCTGCAATTTTATCATATACTGCCGAAACGCTAAAACCAATACAACAAAAAAATATTAAAATCGAAAAGATTCAAAATATTTTAAAATCAGTGGGAATAGAAAGCACAACAGATAATGCACAAGAATTATTTGATAAATATATCCCCAAAGAAAACCGAATAATAATAAATTATAAAGGCGATAAAATAAATGGGAATGCCTTTGATGTAAACCTTAAAGATGAAAATATAAAACCCGTAGAAAAACGACACTTACCTTTATTTATATGCAAATTAGATAACGGAGATAAAAAAATAATTATACCCGTAAGAGGTAAAGGTCTATGGGGACCTATATGGGGATACGTTTCGTTTAACGACGATAATAACACTATTTACGGAACAAATTTCGACCACGAATCGGAAACCCCCGGACTTGGAGCCGAGATAAAAACCAAATGGTTCCAAAAACAATTTGAAAATAAAACAATTTTTGATGACAATAATAAATTTGTATCTATAACAGTTTACAAAGGAGGAAAAGGCTCTGCCGTTGCTGCAGGAGATACAAAACACGGTGTTGATGCAATATCAGGAGGAACAATTACAAGTAAAGGAGTGCAAGCAATGATTCACGATTGCTTAATAGCATATAAAGAATATTTTTTAAAAAATAAAAATAAATAATTATGAGCGAGTTATTTTCTAAAAAAAATTTAAGATTATTAACCGACCCACTTAACGATAATAATCCAATAACGGTTCAAGTTTTAGGTATATGCTCGGCTTTAGCCGTTACAGTAAAACTCGAACCCGCAATTGTAATGGGTATATCGGTTACTTTGGTTACCGCTTTTTCGAATTTTATAATATCGCTTTTACGAAATACAATACCAACCAGAATAAGAATTATAGTTCAGCTTGTTGTTGTAGCAATGCTTGTTATTATAGTAGACCAGATTTTAAGAGCATTTGCTTACGATGTAAGTAAACAATTATCGGTATTTGTAGGACTTATTATAACA
>JALSQC010000341.1 GCA_026985625.1 Bacteroidales bacterium
TAGTATCTTTTTTTTTGTTTTCGATAAATACTTTTTCGCAAAACAAATCTAAAATAAAATATTATTTTGCTTATAATATAACACTAAACCCTGATGGTTCAAGTGTGCATTATGCAATATTAAAAATACTACCAAATAAAAAACGCGAAATTATTACGTTAACAAAAACCGATTGGATTTTACAAGCAGCAGGAAAACAAAAATCATTGGCAAATCCCGATACCGTAAATTATTTTAAAAAATATTTAATACGCTGGCAAACTGTTGATCAACTTTGGAAATTGCGTTACTCAGAGTTTCCTTATCGTCGCAAAACCGATAAACAAGGTTGGGCTCGAAAAAAATTTGCTCCGTCGCAAGCCCAACTAAAAATTTTACAAAACTACGGTATTAAATATATTACCGATTATTTTTACGGCAAAAATGCTTTTAAATTGTTAAAAGATATACAAGACGGCGAATGGGTTGCAAACTACGAAAGCATACAATAATTAAAATACTTTTAAAGAATACAAAATTTAGTATATAAATTAATTTTTGTATCTTTATAAAATCTTTAATATTATATTATTATAAAATTATTTTAGAAGATAAATTAAAATTCACAAAATATAAAACAAAAAAAATGAAAAAAATAATTTTTTTATCGTTAATAATATCAACATTTATATTTATAAAATGTAGTGGAAACAGCGGAGATTATTTACCTCCCGATAACGAATACTATGCCGAAAAATCATATAGTCAAGACCCTGCATATGATACAGATGATGAAATAAATGACAATACTAACAAGTCAAAGCAAAGCAACTCCGAAGAAACATTTGACATAAAAGAAAAAATTATAAAAACAGCTAATATTACAATTAAAGTCGATAATTACGACAAATATATTAATGACGCAAAAAATATTATCAAAAAATTTAAAGCTAAAATAATTAACGAAAACGAAACATCATATTACTACGAAATTTCAAACACTATCGAAATACAAGTTAATTATAATTTATTTGATAGTTTAATACAATCTCTTATTAAAAACAAAAATGTATTATCAAAAGAAATATCGGCACAAGACGTTACAAAAGAATATATAGATGTAACTGCACGATTAAAAAGCAAAAAATTAGTTCGCGACAAATATTCGGAATTATTAAAAAAAGCAAAAAACATTAAAGAAATTCTCGAAATACAAGATAAATTACAAGAAATACAAGAAGAAATAGAAGTAAAACAAGGAGAACTTGCATATTTAAACAACAAAACAAAATACAGCACAATAAACCTTACAATAAAACAAGAAAACAATAATACCGAAATATATCAACCCAAATTTTCATCAAAAATAGCAAAAAGTTTTAAATCAGGTTGGGAAGGATTAAAAGATATATTATTAGGCATTATATTTTTATGGCCTTTTTGGTTAATTTTAACAATTATATATTTGTTAATTAGATATTTTTTAAAAAAAAGAAAAGCAAAAAAACTAAATAAAAAAGAATAAAAAAAAATTGATTTTTTTCTTTTTTTAAAAAATAGATAATAATATTTGCGAAGTTAAGTATTTAATAATATTTTTATAAATTAAAGTTTTTTATAATTTTTAATGAAAAAATATTTAATAATTATAATATTAGTTTTATTTGTATTGTCTGCAAAATCGCAAATGTTTGTAAATTTTGGAGCCGATACAACATATGCTTGCGATAGCGTTTTAGTTAGTTTTAAAGACTCTTCGGCAGCATTCGGTGGAATAACAAAATGGCATTGGGATTTTGGAAACAACAAAACCGACTCGGTTAAAAATCCTATTTGTTTTTATGATACATCGGGAGTTTACACAGTAAAATTAAAAGTATGGAGTCCTACACAGGTTGACTCTTTAATTAAAAAAAACTACATAATAGTGCGAAAAAAACCAACAGCAAGTTTTACAATTAACCCAAATCCCGATTATTACTTAAACGATACATTAATATTAGCATCGTATTATTACTTATTATCCGACAACTCTATTAAAGATACGTTAGAATATAAATACTCGTGGGATTTTAATACAGGAACATTTACCGATTCTACAGCAAAACTTGTTTATAAGTTTTCAAAAGCAGGAAATTATAAAATAGGAATGATAATAAATGCAAACTATGGTTGCATAGATACCACTTACAAGACAATAGATGTTACCGACGATTTAATAGTGCCAACAGTGTTTACCCCAAATGGAGATGGGGTTAACGATGTTTTTTACATAAAAACAAACGGAAACGATATTTATACAATAGAGATTTATAATCGCTACGGAACAATTGTTTATAAATACTCTGCCAAACAAATATATTGGGACGGAAGAACTTCTGCAGGAGTAAGTGTCGACGACGGAACATATTATTATGTTATATCATCGGAAAACGGACAATCAAAAGCAGGTTATTTTCTTATAAACCGATAACATAAGCATATATCTTTTTATTAAAATGAAACCAACGATAGTAATTATTTTAGCACACATAAAATAATTGTAATTTATAAAAACAAAATTACAGACAAATGAAGATATCCGTAGTAATAATTACTTTTAACGAACAAAAAAACATCGAACGTTGTTTATTGTCTGTAAAAGATATTGCCGACGAAATTATTATTTTAGACTCATTATCTACCGATAAAACAAAAGAAATTTGTTTAAAATATAACGTTAAATTTTTTGAACAAAAATTTCTTGGACATATAGAACAAAAAAACAAAGCAATGCAACTTGCTACAAACGATTATGTTTTATCGCTCGATGCCGATGAGGCTTTATCCGACAAATTAAAAACCGAAATAAAAAAAATTAAAAAAAATTGTAATTACGATGCTTATATTTTTAATCGTTTAAATAACTATTGCGGAAAATGGATAAAACATTGTGGATGGTATCCCGACAAAAAATTACGACTTTGGAATCGAAAAAAAGGACAATGGGGAGGAACAAATCCTCACGATAAAGTAATTATGCAAAACAACACAAAAATAAAATATATTAATGCCGATTTGTTACATTACTCTTATTACGCTGTAAACGAGCATATTATACAATCCGATAAATTTGCGAAAATTGCAGCTAAAGCTTATTTTAAAAACAAAAAAAAATCAACATTTATAACTCCATATTACAAAGTTGTATGGAAATTTATAAACTGTTATTTTATAAAAACAGGATTTCTCGAAAAAAAATACGGTTTTACAATCTGCAAAATATCAGCAAACGAAACTTTTAAAAAATACAAAAATCTTAACTCGTTATACAAAAACTCTGTTAAACAACAAGATTAATTTTGTTGTTTGTTTCGATTTTTATCCTCGAACGATTTTATTAACTCGGCAGGCGATTTTCCAAGATTCTCGAGTAAAGCTCCCGCATCGTCAACAAAATCATCATTAGGAAATTTAGCAATAAATTCTTCATACGATTTTTTTGCATTTTTTATATCGTGCAAAATATTATCGTAAACAAATCCTTTTAAAAAATAACAAGTTGATATTTTCTTAAAATCGGGATAATTTTTTATTATTTTATCTAAATATATTATTGTTTGACTACCTAAATTAAGTGTCTGTGCAAGCTGTGCCGACTTAAACAAATAATTAACCGACAAGGAGTCTTTTGGATAATTTTCGGCAAAATCGGCATATTTAATCATAGCTTTTTTTGCCAAATCGGCATTAAAACTATCGGTTACCGCATACAAAATCGAATCTAAAGACTGTAATTCTAACCTGTCTTTTTCTTTTTGCGATAAATTTGTTGTTTTTGTGTTACACGATACAAAAATTACAATAGTAGCTATTAATATAAAATATATTTTTTTCATTTTCGATGTTATTTGTTTAATATAAATTTATAATTTATTGATATTTTATTTTTTGATATTGCCGTAAGTTTCGATTTTAAAAGTTTACGTTTTAAAGGAGAAAGACGGTCGGTAAATAAAACACCGTCTAAATGGTCATACTCGTGTTGCATAATACGAGCTTTTATGCCATCAAAAACCTCATCGTGAAAATTCCAATCCCTATCGTAATATTTTAATCTAAAACTTGGTTTTCGTTTAACATCTTCGCGGATATTTGGTATGCTTAAACACCCCTCGTTAAATAACCATTCTTTGCCATTTTCTTCGCTCATTTGCGGATTAATAAAAACCTGTTTAAAGCCTTTAACATCGGGGTAATCTTCGGACATAGGCTCGGCATCAATTATAAAAACACGAATAGATTTATTTATTTGAGGAGCTGCCAACCCAACACCGTCGGAGCTATACATTGTCTCAAACATATTATCAATAATCTCTTGCAGATTAGGATAATCTTTGTCTATATCTTTTGTTTTTTTTCTTAAAACAGGATTTCCGTATATTGCTATTGGATAAATCATATTACATTATTGTTTTTTTGTTCTAAATAAGTTTGTAAAATTACTGTTGCCGATATTTTATCAAGCAATTCTTTTTTTTGCCGTGTTTTTTTTTTAGCACCGGCATCTATTAACGAACGTTGAGCTATTTTTGATGTAAAACGTTCGTCTATATAAATTAATTTAACATAGGGAAATGTTTTTTTTAATTTATTTGCAAAAGGTTTTATGTATCTCATCGATTCGGAGTCGGTATTGTTCATTTGTTTTGCATATCCTAAAACAAAAGCATCTACTTGCTCGGTTCTTAAATAATTTATAAGATAATCAAAAATATCTTTTGAATGAACAGTTGTTAGCGGGTTTGCTATAATCTGCAAACTATCGGTTACTGCCAAACCAACTCGTTTTTGTCCATAATCTATTGCTAATATTCGTCCCATCTTTGCAAAAATAATAAAGCTTTTGTAAGATAAAAAAATCTTTTTAAAATGCTTAACATAAATTAACCTATTAATCACAATTAATTTTATATATATTTGCATAATACGAAAAATAACAGGTTTGTGAAATTTAACGCTAAAGAATATTTTAAACTTTCGATAATTTACACTCTGGTTGGAGCTTTTCCTCCTGTTTTACAAATACTTGTGCAACCTATAATCGAGGGAAAAAATAAACTCGGAGCTGTTGAATTTTCTAAAATGTCTATAGCCGAAACAATAACATCTTTTGTTTTTGTTTTGGCAATGTATGCAATGGGAAACACTATCTCGCGTTTTTATTACGATTATCGCAATTCAAAAGAAAAATATAACAAGCTTATTTCTACAATTTTTAATGCAATTTTATTACGTGGATTATTAATTTTCGGATTAGCTCTTTTGTTTGGAAATTATATAGGTGAGATTTTTCATCAAAAAGATTTACAAAATTTTTCATCTTACGGATATGCAAGTATTGTTATAGGAATTAACCGTGCTGTAAATATTACTGCCGCCGCTCTTTATCGAAACGAGAAAAAAGTAATAACCTTTGTTATTCTTAATGTTATTTTAGGAATTTTACGTTCGGCTTTTCAAATTATAGGGGTTTTTTATTTTGATATGAGTTTTAGAGGCTATGTATACGGCTCGGCAATAGGAACAAGCTTTACAAGCGTTGTTATAATAGCTTATACATATTATAAATCAGGTATAAGATTAGATTTAAAAATATTAAAAGAAATAAATAAATTTGCCCGACCTTTGTTTCAATACGGAATAATATCGTGGGGAATATTATTTGCCGACAGATATTTCTTAGAAGCAACTCCCGTAGATTTGGGAATATACGATATGGCTCTTAAATTTACTCTTGGTATTCAAATGATAATTCAAGGACTACAAGGTGCCGTGCAACCCGAGGTTTTTAGATTAATGAGTGACGGAATAGAAAAAACACAAGAAAACATAAAAAAATATATAAACCTGTTTTTAGCACAAACACAATTAATTATAGCAATATTAATTATTCCTGTAATTATTTATATTAACTTATCGTTTAATTCCAAAATAAAATTATCGTCGTTATTAATAACAATTTTATTTGCAAAATATATTTTACGAACTCAATATAATGCTTTTTCGTTCTTGGTATATTTCTTAAAAAAAACCCGTTTCTTTTTTTATGTAAACACAATAGTTCTTTTTGTAAATATTACATTAAATTATTTTCTTGTTCCCCGGTTTCACGCTTATGGTGCAATTACGGCAGCTTATATATCGGAATTTACTTTGTTAATATCAATTTTTTTGTATCAACGTAAGTTATCAAAAATAAAATGGAATCTTAATAAAACATTATTTTTTCCGATAAGCATTGTAATAATTGCAATTATTACCGAAATTTTAAAAAATATTTTTAGTATAAATAATTACATTTGTTCAGGATTTATTGTTTTATATATTTTAACAAGTTTAACTATTTTATACAAAACCGAGATTTTAAAAATAATAACTAAATTTACAAATCGGTAATTATGAGTAAAATAAAAATTATATTGTTTTTTTTATTTTTGATTTTTTCAAAAAAAATATTTTCGCAAGATTTTGAAATGGGATTAACAGGAGGAATCGTTTTCTCGCAAGTCGATGGCGATTTATCGGCAGGATACGAAAAATTTGGTTTTCAAGGAGGTCTTGTTCTTACCGATAATTTTAAAAATAATTTGGGTTTCGAAACACAATTAAAATACATTCAAAAAGGTAGTCGTAACGTTCATACAAATCAATTTGGATACATATATTATGTTATTAGATTACAATATATCGAGATGCCTGTTATTTTTTCGTATCCTTTAAAAAAAATATCCGATAAAAAATATTTAAAAAATATTTCGTTTTCTGCAGGTTTAACCCTTGGTTATTTAATAAAAGCTATAGAAGATAAAGATGGTTATGGTTTTTTACCTGCTAATCCCGATTTTAATAAATACGAACTTGGCTATGTAGCAGGTTTTAAATATAAAATAAACAAAAAAATTTATACAAATGCTCTTTTTGGATATTCTATTTTTAGAGTTAGAAAAAAACCTTGCGGTATAGCTCCTTGGTATTATTTTACAACTTGCGGACAATATAATAATTCGGTTCAAATATCATTAATTTATAAATTTATTAAATAAAAAAATTTTATTAATTGACAACACAGATATTGTATGAGAAAAATAATTATAGCAATTGGCGGAGCAAGCGGAGCTATTTATGCAAAATTGCTTTTCGACAAATTAAATAATAATAAAGATATTAACGTTTCGGTTGTTTTTTCGGATAATGCAAAAAAAATTTGGGAGCAAGAACTTAATAATACAAATTTGTTAAAATATAATTTTACATATTATAATAACGACGATTTTAATGCTCCTTTTGCTTCGGGCTCATCGTTATTCGATACAATGATAATTATTCCATCATCAATGGGGTTAATAGGGAGAATAGCAAACGGAATATCAAACGATTTAATAAGCCGTTCGGCTGATGTTATTTTAAAAGAACACCGAAAATTAATAATTGTGCCACGAGAAACACCATATAATTTAATACACATCGAAAATTTAAAAAAAATTGCTTTAAGCGGAGGCATTATTTGCCCGGCATCGCCATCGTTTTACAGCAAACCAAAAACAATTAATAATCTTGTTTTAACAGTTGTAAACAGAGTTTTAGATTTAGCCGATATAAAAACCGACTCGTTTAGGTGGAATAACTAATTTTAAATTAGTTTACTATATTACTTAAACAAATTTTTTATTATAAAATATAATAATGTTTTTTTGTTAATT
>JALSQC010000342.1 GCA_026985625.1 Bacteroidales bacterium
AACAAAATGGGATATAATTCGGTTGGCATAGCCTCAAATTATAACGAAGCCACTTCGTTATTATTAGAAAACGATAATATAAATATAGCATTGCTCGATATAAACTTGGGAAGCGAAAAATCAGGTATAGATTTAGGAAAACTAATATTAGAAAAATTTGATATCCCAATAATATTTCTAACAGCATACTCCGACGATGCAACTTTTGAAAAAGCAGAAAAAGAAGCTCAACCAATGGGATATATCATAAAACCTTTTAAAGATGCAGATATTAACCATACTATAAAAATTGCTTTAAAACGCTTTAATGATATTAAAAAAGAAGAAGTAAATAATAAAAATAACGATATATTATTTATTAAAGACAAAGGAAACATCACAAAAATTTTTACCGACGATATTCTTTGGCTCGAGGCTATGGATAACTATACTTTTATTTATGATATCAATGGCAAATGGATAGTTAATATGTATTTAAAAGATGTATTGGCTATGCTCGATAATAAAAAATTTGTAAGAATACACAAATCAAGAGCTGTTGCTATCGAAAAAATATCGTCAATAGAAGGAAACAGTTTATATATAAACGGCAAACACCTTTTAATTAGCCGAAAATACAAAAAAGAACTCACAAATATTATAAATATTATTTAGCTTGAATAATAACCAAATTAAAATACAATATGACGAAAAAGCAAAACAAGCTGTAATAAATTTATCGTTTGTAGCAATATTTTTGTGGCCTTTCTGGATAATTTTCGATTACCTTTTTGCATACAATATTTTTAATATACTATTAATAACCAGAGTATTTCTGACAATAACTGTATTTGTAATTTATTACTTGACAAAAAAAAATAAAATACATTATATAACTTCCGAGATTATACTTTTTTCTACGGCAATTACTTTTATTGCAGCAGGAGTAAACATAGTAAAACCCGATTCGGTAAATTTATATTTTAACGCAGGGCTTTTTGTGATAGTAGTTGGATTTTTAATATTATTCTTAGATAAAAAAAGAATAATTGCATATGGGTTGTGGACAATATTATCGGTTTTAATTTTTCAATATATTTTTAATAAACATTCAATAACATTTTTAATTGGAAACGGAGGAGTAACATATTTTTCGGTTTTAATCTTTGTTATGATGTATTCCGTAGTAAAAAGAAAAAATGCAATTAAAGAAATAACACAAAACATATTACTCGCAAAACAACAAAAACAACTATTAGAAACAAACAATAAATTAAAACAAACAATATCTCAAAAAGAATTATTAATAAAAGAAATTCACCATAGAGTTAAAAATAATTTACAGATTATATCAAGTTTAATATCATTACAAAAAGAAAACTTATCTGATAATACCATAAAAAACATACTGCAAATTACTCAAAATCGTATATTATCAATGCTTATAATACACGAAAAACTATACAAAAAAGAAAACATTGATTCTTTAAGCATAAAAGATTATTATAGCGACTTAATAAACAGTTTAAACAAGACTACACCAACTAAAAATGTAAAAATAACTTTAGATATTGTTGATATATCTTTAAGTATAAATAAATTAATACCTTGTGGATTAATTCTTAACGAATTATATGCAAATAGTATAAAACATGCTTTTCCCGATAATTTTGGTAAAATAAATATTAAAGGCGAGCTAAATAATAATATGTTTACTATTACATATTCCGACAATGGAATAGGGCTTCCCAAACAATACAAATCAAACCAAACCGATAATAATACATTAGGATTTAAACTAATACAAGGACTATCAAAACAAATCGATGGAGACTTTAAGATTTTATCTGCACAAAAAGGAAGCAGATTTATTATAGAATTTACGGTTTAATCTGATAATTTACGATACTGTCATAAAAAGTAAATTAAAAAAATTAGACATATTACTTTATTTAATTTCTCAAAAGATAACTTCCTCCTTGAAAGAGTTAAATTAATGATAAAAATTTTTAATTTATTACATTATTATATAGTAACTCAAAAATTCAAAATTCAAAATTAAGAATTAATTAAGCCACATAATAATTTTACTATTATTTTGATATTTCGATATATCTTTTGTAAAGAGAATAACAAAAAAATCAACAGCAGGTAAAATAAAAAAACCGCCGCCTATTGTAAGAGCATAAAAAATAGGAACAATAGGTTTTGTTCCCAGAGCCATACGGTGTCCTCCCACAGGTCCGCAAAGTATGTCGAGTATTAATGCGGTTATTTTTTGTTTATTTATTTTTATGTGTTTAAATTTTTTGCCTAAGGTTTGTTCTTTAAACAATTTAATATCATTTTGTGATATTAACGAGTCTATGCTTAAAGTATCTGATTTATAATCAGTAGAATACGAAATGTTGTATGTAAAAATAAAAAAAACTAAAAAAAAAATATTTTTTATCATTTTGTGATATTAACGATTTTTATATTGTTTGTCGTAATATTTTTGATACTCACCACTAATAACATTATCGACCCACTTTTGATTAGCAAGATACCATTCAACAGTTTTTTCTAAACCTTCCTCAAATTGCAACGATGGTTTCCAATTAAGCTCGTTTTGTAATTTCGACGAATCTATAGCATATCGTTTATCATGTCCTGCACGGTCTTTTACAAAAGTAATTAGTTTTTCCGATTCGCCTTTTTTACGATTAAGTTTTTTATCCATTATCTTACAAAGGCTACGAATTAAATCAATGTTGGTCCACTCGTTATTTCCTCCTATATTATAAGTGTCGCCATTTTTACCATTATGAAAAATTGTATCTATTGCAACAGCGTGGTCTTCGACAAAAAGCCAATCGCGTATATTATCACCTTTTCCGTATATTGGTATAGGTTTATTATTTTTTATATTATTTATAGCAAGCGGAATTAATTTCTCGGGAAATTGATGACTACCGTAGTTATTCGAGCAGTTAGAAATTACAACAGGCAAGTTATATGTATTATTGTATGCCCGCACTAAATGGTCGGAGCTGGCTTTTGATGCCGAATATGGACTTTTGGGATCATAAGCTGTTGTTTCGGTAAAAAAACCCGATTCTCCCAACGAGCCGTAAACCTCGTCGGTTGATATGTGATAAAAACGTTTGCCGTTAAAATTATTTTTCCAAGTTTCTTTGGCAATGTTAAGTAAATTAAATGTGCCTATAATATTAGTATTTATAAATTCCAAAGGGTTTAAAATAGATCTGTCAACGTGCGATTCTGCTGCAAGATGAATTATTCCGTCAAAATTATATTTTTTAAAAAGATTTTTAAGAAAATTAAAATCTGTAATATCGCCTTTCTCAAAAAAATAATTTTTATAATCTTTTATATCGGTAAGATTCTCGAGATTTCCCGCATAAGTAAGAGCATCAAGATTTACAATTTTATAATTACTGTATTTCTTTACAAAAAGTTTAACGACATGCGAGCCTATAAATCCCGCACCACCTGTAATTAATATTGTTTTGTCCATTTTTTTAATAATTATTTTTTATTTCGTATATATTTTTCCCAATTCCATGCCGATAACATAGTATCTTCGAGCGATGTTTCTGCTTTCCACCCAAGTTCACTATTTGCATACGATGTATCAGCCCATACTTGCTCTATATCTCCGGGACGGCGGTCAACAATTTTATAATTTAATTTTACTTTTGTAGATTTTTCAAAAGCTTTTATTGCCTCAAGAACCGATACTCCTTTACCTGTTCCAAGATTAAATATCTCGTATTGAGATTTATTTTTATTATTAATTAACCTGTTTATTGCAATAACATGAGCTTTTGCTAAATCAACAACATTTATGTAATCGCGAATAGCAGTTCCGTCGGGAGTATTATAATCGCCGCCAAAAACATTTAATTGTTTGCGTATGCCTATAGCAGTTTGTGTTATAAAAGGAACTAAATTGTTAGGAACACCCAAAGGCAATTCGCCAATAAAAGAACTTTTATGAGCTCCTATAGGATTAAAATATCGTAAAAAAATAGCTTTTAAATTTTTATTTGCACTTAAAGTATCAATAATTATATCCTCTGATATTTGTTTTGTATTACCATAAGGCGAGTTTGCTTTTTTTATAGGCGAATTTTCTGTAACAGGCAAATTATTTTTGTCGGGTTGCCCGTAAACAGTGCACGACGACGAAAAAACAAGATTTCGTATATCGTGCTTATTCATATTTGTTAAAATATTCATTAGCGATATCAGGTTATTTTTATAATACATTAAAGGATTCTCCACCGACTCGTTAACAGCTTTATAAGCTGCAAAATGTATTATAGCCTCTATATCGGTATTATTATCAAAAAAATCGTTGGTAGCTTTGGTATCAGTTAAATCAAGTTTAATAAAATATGGTTTTTTACCCGTAATTTTTTTTATACCATCAAGAACATCAACCGACGAATTTGATAAATTATCTAAAATAATTAAGTCGTTTTTATTATCAATAAGTTCTACAACAGTATGCGAACCTATATATCCTGTGCCACCGGTAATTAATACTTTCATATTTTTTATTTAAAATATTCGCAAACTTAATAAAATACTTTATAATTTAATATTTTTATTTTGTTATTTAATCATAGTATAATTTTTTTAATTTAATGTTTAAAAAGCATATAAAAAAATAATTATTTATTTTAACTTTGAAAAGTTTTTAATTTAGAAATTTTAAAATGTAAATAATATGTCTGGTAAAAAATTTATTACTTGCGACGGTAACCATGCAGCTTCACATGTAGCATATATGTTTAGCGAAGTTGCCGCAATTTATCCTATTACACCATCGTCAAATATGGCAGAAAATATCGACGAGTGGGCAACCGCCGGTAGAAAAAATATTTTTGGAGAAACAGTTCATGTTGCCGAGATGCAATCCGAAGGAGGAGCATCGGGAGCAGTTCACGGTTCTTTACAAGCAGGAGCTTTAACAAGCACATTTACAGCATCACAAGGCTTACTGTTAATGATTCCTAATATGTATAAAATTTCGGGAGAGTTACTACCTGGAGTTTTTCATGTAAGTGCACGTAGTTTAGCAGCACAAGCTTTATCTATTTTTGGTGATCATTCCGATGTTATGGCAGCACGTAATACAGGGTTTGCATTTTTAGCAACAGGTAGTGTGCAAGAGGTTATGGATATTGCAGCAGTAGCACATTTAGCAGCAATAAAAGGAAGAATCCCATTTGTGCATTTTTTCGATGGTTTTAGAACATCTCACGAGATTCAAAAAGTTGAGTATTTTGATAACGACGATTTAAAAGATTTAGTAGATTATAAAGCATTACAACATTTTAGAGATAATGCGTTAAATCCCGAAAATCCCGTAACTCGAGGAACAGCCCAAAACCCCGATGTTTATTTTCAAGCTCGCGAGGCACAAAATAAATATTACGATGCTATACCCGATATAGTAGAAGAATATATGCAAGAAATCTCAGCCCGTTGTGGTAGAGAGTATCACCCTTTTACTTATTACGGAGCTAAAGATGCCGATAGAGTTATTGTAGCAATGGGTTCGGTTACCGATGTAATTAAAGAAACCGTAGATTATCTTAATGCAAAAGGCGAAAAAGTAGGATTAATATCGGTGCATTTATATCGTCCATTCTCAAGCAAATACTTTTTTAATGTTTTACCAAAATCAGTTAAAAAAATATCAGTTCTCGATAGAACAAAAGAACCCGGAGCAAATGGCGAACCTCTTTATTTAGACGTTGTAGAAATGTTCTATAATAGAGACGAAAAACCTGTAATTGTAGGAGGACGTTACGGATTGTCATCAAAAGATACAACTCCGGCCCATATAGTTTCGGTTTATGATAATTTAAAACAAAACGAGCCAAAACACGGTTTTACAATATCAATAGTTGACGATGTAACATTTAAATCATTACCATTATTACCGGAAATTAGCCTTTCGTCAGAAGATACTTTTGAAGGAAAATTCTTTGGATTAGGTTCCGATGGAACTGTTGGAGCAAACAAAAACTCTATAAAAATTATTGGCGATAATACAGATCTATATGCTCAAGCTTATTTTGCTTACGATAGTAAAAAGTCAGGAGGATTTACAGCATCGCATTTACGCTTTGGAAAAAATCCGATACGTTCTCCTTATTTAGTGGGAACACCTAATTTTGTAGCATGTCATGTGCCTGCATATTTAACACAATACGATGTCTTACACGGAATAAAAGAAAACGGAACATTCCTATTAAATTCGCCATGGGACGCAGAAACAACAAAAGAAAACATTCCCGATTTTATTAAAAAAACATTAGCCGAAAAAAATATATCGTTTTATATTATAGATGCCAATAAAATAGCATTAGAAATAGGATTAGGAAATCGAACAAATACAATATTACAATCGGCATTCTTTAAAATTGCAAACATTATACCTTACGATCAAGCAGTAGAACAAATGAAAAAATTTATTGTAAAATCGTATGGACGTAAAGGCGAAAAAATAGTAAATATGAACTATGCCGCTGTTGATCGTGGTAGCGAAATTATAAAAATAGATATTCCCGAAGAATGGAAAAATATTAAAACCGAAGGATTTAAAATAAACAGAACCGAAAAAGTACCCGAAATAATATCAGAATTTTGCGACCCAATTAACGCTCAAATAGGAGACACATTACCCGTAAGTGCATTTAACGGAAAAGAAGACGGAAGCTTGCCTCCCGGAACATCTGCTTACGAAAAACGAGGAGTTGCGGTAAGTATTCCCGAATGGAAATCAGATACTTGTATACAATGTAACCAATGCTCTTACGCTTGTCCTCATGCAGCAATTCGTCCATTCTTAATGACCGAAGACGAACTTAAAAATGCACCTGCCGATATGGCTGTGTTAAAAGGAATAGGAGCAACTAAAGAATATAGCTTCCGTATTCAAGTCTCGCCTTTAGATTGTACAGGTTGCGGAGTATGTGTAGATGTTTGTCCTACCAAAGAAAAATCGTTGGTAATGGAACTTTTATTAGACAGAAAAGAAATAGAAGTGCCTCGTTGGAATTATTTAAACAACAAAGTAGGATATAAAGAAAATGTTGTTCCAAAAGACAAGAACGTAAAAAATACACAATTTGCACAACCATTATTTGAATTTTCGGGAGCATGTGCAGGCTGTGGCGAAACACCATACATTAAATTAGCAACACAATTATTTGGCGAAGATATGATTATTGCAAATGCAACAGGTTGTTCGTCAATTTATGGAGCATCAACACCGGCAACACCATTTACCGTTAATCAAATATCAGGACAAGGTCCGGCATGGGCAAATTCTTTGTTCGAGGATAATGCAGAGTACGGATTTGGTATGGCTTTGGCAACTAATCAATTACGAAGTAGAATTGCCGACCGTATGGAAAAAGCAATTAACGAAAATATATCAGAAGAACTAAAATCAGGTTTTAAAGATTGGTTAAATAATATAAACAGCACAATAGAAACAAAACGCATAGCAAAAGAAATTATTCCGTTAATGGAAAAAGAAAACAACGAAAATGTTAAAGAAATATTAGGAATTAAACATTATCTTGTTAAAAAATCACAATGGATTATTGGTGGTGACGGCTGGGCTTATGATATAGGATACGGAGGATTAGACCATGTTCTTGCCATG
>JALSQC010000343.1 GCA_026985625.1 Bacteroidales bacterium
TATTTAACTTAAAATTTTCAGACTACAAAAATACGTTTTTTATTAAAACAAAAAACTTTTTGAGTATTTAATTTTCTGCGTTGGTAATTTCCTTATTATTAGTGTGTTTTGATTCTTTTTTTAAAATATTAAGGACTTTTAGAATTGATGTTAATTCTAAAATGGTATATAAAATGTATATTATAAAAAATGTAATTGCAAAAAGGGCTATTTTGTTGCTTTCGGTTAACAAAACATAGGTAATAAGAAATATTAAATATGCTATAATTCTTATTCCGGTAAAAGCCATAGTTGTTTGAAAAAATTTAGCGGGTTTTTTAGATAATGATTTTATCTGAAAATAGAACGATATGCTTGTCATTATTAAAAAGACAGGTATTAATAATGTGTAAAACATATCGTAATATTCGGGTTTAATTTTTAAAAAAAATATTATTTCGGCAATAAATAATATCGCTGATATTATAAATATTTTTATTATAAAGTTAGTTACATATTTTTTCATGTATTGTTTGCTTTGTAAGAGTTTTTATTTGTTAATGTTAATTAGGTCTTTTATTGCAAAATATATAGCTATTATAACCGATAATACAGATAATATTAAAGTAAAAATTGGTTTTGTATTAAAATACTCGTCTATTTTTAATCCTCCAAAAACACCGGCAATTATTATTATTGCCATTTGAAATGTTAGGTTTGAGTATTTTGCATAATTTTTAAATTTATTCTTCGGGTTTTGTGTCATTGTTTTGTTCGCTTCCCATATTGCAAGTCCCTGTAAATATGGCATTTGGCTCTACGGCTAATTTGTTTGTTGTTATGTCGCCAAATATTTTTGCTGTTGATTTTAAAGATAATAGTTCGTTTACGTATATTTTCCCTTCGATTTTTCCTTCGATATCAGAATTGTTGCATTTTATTTCTCCTTTTATATAACCGGTAACTCCAACTACAAGTTTGCCTTTTGTGGTTAGATTGCCTAAGAGTTTTCCGTCGAGGCGGATACCTTCGTTTGAGTTAATGTCTCCTGTAATTGTAGTTCCTTCAACAATTCTGTTAAAAGCAACTGAGTCGGGTTCTTGATTTTTAGCCATATTTTTAAAAGTTTAATTTCGCAAAGATAAATAATTATTTGTAATTTTAGAAATTACACTACTATTCTAAATTAGTGTTGATTGTAATTTAAATTTTTTGTTTGGTAGAATTATTGATATTGTTGTTCCTTCGTTAATTTTTGATTCGATATTTAATTGTCCGTTAAGGTATTTTAAAAATTCAAAAATTATAGTAAAGCCTAATCCTGTTCCTTTTTCGTTGTTTGTTCCAAAGCGTGATGTTTTTACATTTTGATTTTTTATTTCGGTTAAAATATTTTCTGGTATTCCCATTCCAAAGTCTCGTATTATTATTTTAATAATATCAGGGGTTTCGTATAATTTAACTTCTATAATTGAGTTTTCATAAGAGTATTTTATTGAGTTGTTAATAAGGTTTCGTATTATTGTTGTAATCATATTTTTATCGCTGTATATAATTATATCGTTTTTTACGTTTGTAACAATGTTAATGTTTTTTTCTATAGTGTTTATATTTAATACTTCTATTGTAGAGTTAACTATTTCGTTTAATTTAAAAACTTCGGGGTTATATTCTATTTTTCCTACTTGTGATTTTGCCCAGTTTAAAAGGTTATCTAACAAGTCAA
>JALSQC010000344.1 GCA_026985625.1 Bacteroidales bacterium
AATTTTTTAATTATAAAATTTTTCAATATATAACTATGTTAAAAGTTTAAGGAAAGTATCGTTTTTTAACAAACAAATCAAAACAACTTTAAAAATAAAAAATCAAGCCGAAGTTATAAACCCGACTTGATTTTAAAATCTTAATTTATCAAAAATGTGCTTACTTTGAAAGTATCTAAAATACTTATTCATTTTATAAATCTAATTATCTTTTAATACAACATCATCGTATTCTGTTTCGAATCTCAATTTATGTTTAGCCTCTTCATTAGCTAAATCTCTAAATAAGATTTCTAACTCTAAAGTAGGTGCTTTTTGCGATAGTTTTGTATATAATTTATAAGCGGATTTTTCGCGTTTCATTGCTAAAATTAAAGCATCTTGATAACTTATGTTTTCAGATACTTTTCCTCCTACTAAATAGTCTCCTATTTTTAAATCCATTATTTCTCCTGATTTTAGAGTATAAGAGCCTCCGTTTTTTATTTTTTCTAATCTTGCTTTATGACCCATTTCTTCTTTTGCATAATCTTCAAATGTTTTTTTCATAACTACATTTTTTGCATTTTTTGCAAGATTTGTGTAAAAATCTGCAGCTTCTTGTTCTCTTTCTATTGCAAAATCAAGCACGTCTTCTATTGACTCAAATTCTTTCATAATTATTATATTTTTTTGTTAAATTTAAAAAAACATTTCCTAATAATCAAAATATTAGTAAATATTAATAATATTAATTTTTGTTAAACGATTGTATAAATTCTTTCATAAACATTAAATGTATTCCATCGGCACCAGCTTTAAATAATTTATTATTGTTATCTTCGGTTGTATAATGTAAATTATAAATTTCAGAATCGGTGTTTACAGGTAATAACGACATTATTTCGTTCATAACATCGTGAGCATCGCTAAGTCCATTCATTCCGAATTTTGCATTTAAGTCGATTAATTGGTTTAGGTTTGTTTTTTCTACTTTAGATTTAAAACCTTTACTAAAGTTTTGTATAATTTTTTGAGTATTTGTAAAGCTTCCTTCGTTCTCAATTGTAAAGCTTGCAGGCAGAATTAAATCTGCTTTTTTTGCTGTTTCTGTCATAAAACTGTCTTGAACCATTAAGAAATCAACATCGAACCATTTATCGGTAATATCTTTTTTTATAGATGTTCCTATTGGGTCTTCTCCAAAGATAAAAATGTTTTTTAATGTTCCTTTTTTAATTAAATCCATTGGAGATTCTTTTATTCCTAAAGGAATATTTTTAACTTTCCATATTGATTCAAGTTTATTTATAAAGTCTTCATTATCTGTTTTTTGTAAACCAACACCATGTTTTGGACAAATACCCATATCAGATATTCCGTGTGAATTATTTTTTTCTTTTAGTGCTATAATTCCGTTTGCTGTTTTGCCTAATTTACCTGTTATTATTGTAAGATTATAAAGTTCTTTACTTGCATTTGCAGATAATTCGTTTTCGTGGAAGATTAAAATGGCATTAATTTCATCGTTATATGAGTTTGCAAATTTTTCTATTGTTTTGTTATCTACTCCTGATTTTTTTACTAAATCGTTATAATCTTCGGCTAATAAATTATTTTTATAATCGTTAAAACCATTTGTTCTATCGTTTATAAACATTTGATTTTGATAGCCTTTTGATAATAGATAATAATTTAGTGATTTTATAAAATAATAGTAGTTATTTATTTTTGTTGTTTTAGAAACAATATCTTTAACATTGCTGTTTGTAGTAACTAGTTCAATAGGTATATTATATCTTTTATTTGCATTATTTATAAAGAATCCCGGAACATTTTTATTAAGTTCGTTACCAAAATAATATATTTTGCTTGATTTTTTTAATTCGTCGAATTTTGTATTAGATACATTATTAATGTGGTATCCATTACCTCTACCAAAATAACTTAAGCTGGATATATTATTTGTTTTGGCTCCTCCTCGTGCAAGTTTTTGAATCATATAAAGTTCTTCGTTGCTTAATCTTGCTCCGGCAAAAAACATATTTTCGTCGGGGTTAACCGATTTTATTTTATTTACAACAATTTCATAGGCTTCTTCATATGATATTTCTTTCCATTTTCCGTTTTCTTTTTTTAGCGGATTTAGTATTCGGTTAGGATTATTTAAGTAAGAATATCCAAATTTTCCGGATTTACACATTAAACCGTTTTTATTAATTTGCCCATTGCTAACGGTAACTTTCATGGTAAATTCTTTGCGATGATTTATTTCTATTTCGCAACCTGTAGAACAGTAAGAACAAATTGTAGTTTCTTTTTCTAGTTTTACAGGGCCTGGTTTAAATTTAAAATTTTCTGACATTGCTCCTGTAGGACAAACTTCTATACACATACCACACGATATGCATTTTGTTTCGGTTAGGCTGTCGCCCATAGCAGGAGCAACATAAGTATCAAATCCTCGTTTGACTAAATCAAGAGCACTTGCTCCTACTACCTCGTTACAAGTTCTTATACACCGTGAGCATAGAATACATTTGTTGTTATCTATTTCGATATATGGGTGCGAGAAATCTATTTTATATTCTTTAAATTCGCCTTCGTAAATTCCTTGTTGTGCTCCATATTCGGTAGCATGATATTTTAAATCGCATTCGAAATATTCAACACAACCACATTCTAAACATCTTTGGGCTTCGGTTTGACAAGTTTTTTCGTCGGCATATCCTAGTTCTACTTCTTTAAAATTAAATCTTTGTTCAGGTGCTAAAACAGGCATTTCTTGTCGTATTTGGCTTTTGTATTTTATTTTATATTCTTCGGGTTCTTGTTTCTTAAAATTATCTTTTTTGCTTAAAAATTCGTATGGTTTAGGTTTTATTTCTTCGCCGTTTAAAAATTGCTTAACACTATGTACTGCTATATTTCCTTGGGCTATTGCTTCTATTAATGTTGCTGCTCCTGTAACTCCATCGCCGGCTGCAAATACTGATTTAATACCTGTTTGAAGCGTTTTAGTATCGGCTTCGATATTTCCCCAACGGTTTATTTCGAGTTTTCCGTCGTCGGCATATTTATTTATATCATCAATAAAGTTAACATTGGTTTTTTGACCTATGGCTGCTAAAATATAATCACATTCCATTGTAAATTCGCTTCCTTCGATAGGTATAGGGCGACGACGTCCTGATGCATCGGGTTCGCCTAATTTCATTTTTATTAGTTCTACGGCTTTTAATTTGCCTTTATCGTCTTTTATTACTTTAGTTGGATTTGTAAGTGTCATATATTCAACACCTTCTAATTTACTTTCGTGTATTTCTATTGGGTTAGCCGGCATTTCGGCTTCGGAACGTCTATACACTATAACTGTTTTTTTTGCTCCTAATCGTTGCGATGTTCTAATGCAATCCATAGCTGTATTACCTCCTCCAACAACAACTACTGTTTTTCCCGAGAAGTCGGGTTTTTTGCCTGTTGCTTCCATTTGGTTTAAAAATTCAACACCGGGATAAACTCCTTCGGCATCGTCGTCTTTAACTCCAAGGCTCGTTCCTTTTTGTGAACCTATTGTTAGAATTGTGGCATTGTATTTATCTTTTATTTCTTTATATGATAAGTTATCTCCTAATCGTTTATTGTAAAATATATTTACTCCTAATTCGGTTATTGTCGAAATTTCTTTGTCTAATAAATCGTTTGGCAAACGGTATTCGGGTATTCCATATCTTAACCAGCCTCCTGCATATTCTTTAGCTTCGTATATATCTACCTGATGACCTTCTTGTTGTAAATAATATGCAACTGTTAATCCTCCGGGACCGGCACCAATAACTGCAACTTTTTTTCCTGTAGATGGTTTTATTTTTGGTTTGTAATGATTATTTGATGCTAAATCATAATCGGCAGCAAATCTTTTCATATAGTCTATTCCTACCGGAGCTCCTTCTTCCATTAAATTTCTGCGACATGCTGTTTCGCATGGTCTAACACAAACTCTTCCACATATCGCAGGTAGGGGGTTTACTTCTTTTATTAAGCTAACAGCTTCGCTATACATTCCTTTGTCTATTAAAGAGATATATCCTTGAACATCAACACCTGCCGGACAAGTTTCTTTACATGGAGCCATACAGTCGGCATAATGATTACTTAAAAGTAAGTCTAATGCGGTTTTCCTTGATTTATGTATTTCGGGACTATCGGTAATTATTTTCATGCCCTCGGATACCTTTGTTGAACATGAAGGTTGGTGACCTCTCATACCTTCGACTTCTACAACGCAAACAAAACATGATGAGTATGGTTCTAATCTTGGATCATTACACAATGTGGGTATTTTAATCCCGTTTCTATTTGCAACTTCAAGTATGCTTTCTCCTTCGGTTGCTTTAACTTTTTTTCCGTTTAATATTACGTTTATTTCTTTCATTTTTGTAATTTTTTTAATTAACGACAAGTTTTTTGTCTTTTTTAACTTAACTTAATTGCATTAAAGTTACATTTAGTAAAACAAGTACCGCAATGAATACAATCATTTTGATTAATATAATGTATTTCTTTTTTAGCTCCGTCAATACAATCAACAGGGCAGTTTATTGCACATAATGTACAGCCTGTACATGCGTTAGGATTGACTTCGTAAGTAATCAACGGACGGCAATTTAATGCAGGACATTTTTTGTCGTATATATGTGCCTCGAACTCTTCGCGGAAATATTTAATTGCTGTTAATACCGGATTTGGGGCTGTTTGTCCTAATCCGCATAAGGAGTTTGCTTTTATTTGTTCGCCTAATTCTTCTAATTTTTCTATATCGCCATCTTTGCCTTTACCTTCTACAATTCTGTTTAATATTTCTAACATTCGTTTTGTTCCTATACGGCAAAATGTGCATTTTCCACATGATTCTTTTGCTGTAAAATCCAAGAAAAATCTAGCCATATCAACCATGCAGGTTGTTTCATCCATAACAACCATTCCTCCTGAGCCCATTATTGCTCCTGTAGCGTTTACACTATCGTAATCTACAGGTGTATCTATTAAGCTCTCGGGTAAGGAACCTCCTGATGGACCTCCTAATTGAACAGCTTTAAATTTTTTGTTATCTTGTATACCTCCTCCTAATTTAAATATTACATCTCTTATTGTTATGCCCATAGGGACTTCTACAAGTCCACCGTGTTTAATTTTACCGGTTAGAGCAAAAACTTTTGTTCCTTTAGATTTATCGGTTCCATATTTTGCAAATTCTTTTGCTCCGTGATGCATTATCCAAGGTATATTGGCAAGTGTTTCTACATTGTTAATATTTGTAGGTTTTTTCCATAATCCTGATACTGCAGGAAATGGAGGACGTTTTCTAGGCATTCCTCTTTCGCCTTCGACAGATGCTATTAGTGCTGTCTCTTCTCCGCAAACAAAGGCTCCTGCCCCTTCTTTAACGTATATATCAAAATTAAATCCGTTAATTCCAAATATATTTTTTCCTAAATATCCTTTTTCTCTTGCTTGTTTAATTGCTATGTTTAATCTGTGTATTGCAAGTGGATATTCTGCTCTACAATATATAACACCTCCTGTTGCTCCTATGGCGTATGCTCCTATCATCATGCCTTCGAGTACTGCATGTGGGTCTCCTTCTAATACCGAACGGTCCATAAAAGCTCCAGGATCTCCTTCATCGGCATTACAAATAATATATTTTTCGTTATTTACACTTTGATTTGCAAATTTCCATTTTAGTCCTGTAGGGAAACCTCCGCCTCCGCGGCCTCTAATGCCACTATCTAAAATTTCTTGTATAACATCTTGTTGTGTTAAATTTTTGTCTTTTATTTTTCTGATTCCTTTATATCCATCGCGAGCTTCGTATTCTTCAATTTTTTCGGGATTTATATATCCACAATCTCTAAGAGCTATTTTAACTTGTCCTTTAAGAAAATCGTGTTCTGATGTTTCAAATTTTTCGGTTTTAACAACCCAATCTTTAATTATTTCGTTTCCTTTTACGTGTCTTTCTATTATTTCGTGTGCTCGTTTTTCGTCTACATCACCATATATATACGAACCTGTTTCGTCAACAATTTCGACTAGAGGTTCTTTATAGCACATTCCTATGCACGATGTTTGATCTAGATTAAATATATTGTCTTTGTTTATTTGTTTTAGCTCGTTATAAACTTTTTTTGCTCCTGCTGCTATACCACAGCTTCCGAGACCAACTATTACTTTCTTCATAATCTTATTTTTTTTCTGATTTACGAATTTCTTTTATTACTTTACTTGCTTTTTTTCCGTCAAGTTTTCCATAAGTATCGTCTCCTATCATCATAACGGGAGCAAGCGAACAGCAACCTAAACAAGCTACACTTTCTAATGTAAATAACATGTCTTCGGTAGTTTCTCCATCTTTAATTCCTAATGTTTCCTCTAATGCTTCGGTTATTAAGGTAGCATTTTGAACATGACATGCTGTGCCATGACATACTTTTACTATATGTTTTCCTACAGGATTTAACCTAAATTGAGCATAAAAAGTAGCAACGCCATACATTTTGCTTAGTTCTGTTCCTGTTTCTTTTGAAATTAGTATAAAAATTTCTCTTGGTATGTAACCGTATAATTCTTGTGCTCCTTGTAATAATGGTATTAAGTTGCCTTTTTTGCCTTTATATTTTTCGATTAAAGGTTTCATTAAATCTAAATCAACATGTATTTTTTTTGTTGATTTCTCGGTTTTTTGTAGAACTCTTGAAATTCGCATAATTATATTATTTTTTTACCTCAAAATTAATTAATTATGTGTATTTTGATTTCTTGCTTCTAATGTTTTACAACAGAGTTGATAATGTTAAAAACACAATATAACAGCATGAAAATATAAATTATTTTTTTAATATTGTTGTGCCTATTTATTTTATTAAAAAAATAATACTACTTTTAAATATTAAAAATATTTTGTCTTTTTATGTATCTTTTTAAGATTGTATTACTATTTATTTTTTTAATAAATGTATCTGTTGCTCAAACCGATTCGGTTAAATGTAGTAATACAAATAATCGAAAAAAAATAGTTTTAATTACAGATGCGTCGCTTTATACAGTTTCTTATTCGGGAATGTATTTTTTGTGGTATAAAAATAACGATAAGCAAAAATTTCATTTATTTAACGATAGTAAAGAATGGTTGCAAATGGATAAAGTTGGGCATGGTTTTTCGTCGTATTATATTACAAATATTATTAATACGGAGCTTAATTGGGCTGGATATAAAGCAAAAACGGTTAACAATATTTCGTATTTATCGGGGGTTTTAATTGTTTCGACTGTAGAGGTGTTCGATGGTTTCTACAAAAATTGGGGTGCATCGTTAAGCGATATATCTGCAAATTTTATAGGTAGCACAATGTTTTTTGTGCAACAAAAGTTTTGGAACGAGCAAAAAATTGTTCCTAAATTTTCGTTTCATAAAACCGATTTTTCTTATGTGCGTCCAGAGTTATTGGGAAACAATATTTATCAAAATATTTTTAAAGATTATAACGGTCAAACTTATTGGTTATCGGTAAATATAAATTCGTTTTTGCATTATGATAATTTTCCCGATTGGTTAAATATTGCTTTTGGCTATTCGGCTACAG